>NZ_JBLWID010000007.1:0-28409 GCF_048381515.1 Mycoplasma sp. 4463 | reverse complement strand
ACCACATCTTCATTTTTATAAGAGTTAAGATTATTTAAAATTTCATCCGAATCAGCAATTGCTTTATTAATTGCATCTTGTTTATCTTTAGATAATTTTTCAAATTTCTTAGATTTGGTTAAATCCACTAAATCATTTTTAGCTTTAGCCAATTCATCAGCATCAACATATAATTGAGTAATTTGATTATGTTTATTATCAAATTCTGCGCTTGTAGCATTATTATCTAAAATGTTATTGATTAATGTTGTTTTGGTTGTGTCATTAAGCACGTCGCTCTCTTTAACTTGTTGAATTAATTTGTCTTTAGCTTTAATGTTATTTAAGTTATTTACAAAGCTTGAATCGTTAACTAAATCCAGTGTTTCGCTAATTAATTTATCTCTACTTTCATCAGAAATTTTGTTGTCTTTAGCTTCTTGATGTAATTGATCAATTAAGTCTAATCTAGCTTTTTCATTGTCTAATTTATTAGCAAATTCATCGCTTGTTTCATCTAATTCTCTAATGTTTTGAGAAATCGAATCTTTTTGTTCTTCTGTCAAGTTTGGATTTTGTCTAATTTGATCAATTGCTTCTTGTTTCTTGTTAATGTTTTTAGCTATTTCATAGTATTTTTCATCTTTTGGATCGTTAGCTAAAACATCTTGAACTAATTGAGCTTTGTCTTCTTGGCTTAAGTTTGGATCTTCTTGAATTTCTTTCAATTTATTGAATTGATCACGAATTTTATCAAGGATTACTGGAGCTTTGTCATCGTTTCCCTTGAATGAATTTATTTCATTAATTAAGCCTTCTTTTTGTTCATTTGGTAGATTTGAAGCTTGAATTTCGTCTATTAATTTTTGTTTTTCTTTAACCTTATCAATTTGGTAATTTAATGCTGGTTTAGCTTGTTTATTGTCTAATTCAGCAATTTCATTAGCTAAATTGTTCTTTGTTGTTTCAGGTAAATTATCATCGTTTCTAATTTCTTTGATAGCATCTTGTTTGATTTTTTCATTGTTTAACTCTTCATTAAATTTAGGACTATTAGCCTCAATGTTGGCTATGTTTTTGCTTAATTTAGCCTTATCGTCTTCTGTTAATGAATCATCATTATTCAATGTTTTATACGCATCTTCTTTAGCTTTGATTTTGCCAAGCACATCATCATAGTTTGCTTGTGTTGAATCTGCTTTAACAATGTCATCAATCAAGTCTGCTTTTTGTTCTGGAGTTAAATTGTCATCATTCTTAATTGTTTCAATTAATTTTGCTTTATCAACAATTTTGTCTAAATTGTTTAAAAATTCTTCTTTAGTAATTCCTTCGTCATCGTTAGGAGATTGAACATTATTTAATTGGTCAATTAAGGCTGTTTTTTCTTTATCTGTTAAATTAGGATTGCTTTGAATTTTTTCAATTGCTTTATTTCTAAAGTAATCATAGTTAGTTTCTCCATCAAGTGCTTTTTCAGCTGCTATTAAAGCTTTTTGTAAGTCTTGAACTTCTTTTAAGTTTAAGTTATTACCACTAGGATCAACTAACGCATCAACTTTGGCTTTAACATTATCATAATTTGTTTTTGGCTCTTCGGTTGCTGCTACATATTTATAATTACCTTCTTGAGCTAAATCATTAGCTATTTCTTGAGCTTTAGCTTTAATTTCTGCCATTGCGTTATCAAGAAGTTTAGCATCTTCGCCAACTTGTTTAAGGTCGGCAATTAATTTTTTCTCATTTAATGATTCTTTAAGGGCTGCTTTTTGAGCATCATTTAAATGTTCTAAAGCATCGATATCAGCAATAATTTGTTGTTTTACTTCATCAAATTTCTCATTACCATCTAGAGCTTGTTCAGCAACTTTAATGTTATTAATTAAGTCAGCAACTGCTTCTGGGCTTAGTTGAGCACCACCATTTTCTTTGTCAACTAAAAATGTAGCTTCATTTAATAAATCATCATATTTATTGCGGGGGTCTTCAGCAGCATTTAAGTATTTAGGTGTGTCTTTAACTGGTGCTTGATTTGCTAATTCTTCTTTTAATAAGCCCATTTGCTCATTTAAGTTAGTTGCATTAGCAACAATTTCGTCAATTTCTTCTGGTGATGTTGCATTATCGATTTGAGTAGTTAAACCTGCTTTTTGTAAATTATTAATGTGTTCTAATTCTTCTAATTTAGCTAAAGCTTCTTCTCTACGTTTTTTAATGTTTTGTTCACCATTTAAGGCAGCAATTGCATCATGAACAGCTTGGTTTTGGTTTTTAATTCTATCTAAATCAACAATATTATTAGTATCTGAATTTGGCTCATTTAATTGAGCTAATAATTCTTTAGCTGCTTCGATGGCTTCATCATAATTCCCTTTTACATCATGTTCTGAACCTGTGTAATGAATTGAGTCTTTAATACCACTTTCACCATTAATATTCTCTTTAAGCATTTTGGTTAAATCATTAATTTGCTTGTTCTTAGCATCGACTGCATTAACATCAGCAATTGATGTTTGGACATTGATTTGATCAATTAAAACTGCTTTTTGAGCATCTGTTAAATCAGTGTAAGTTGGATTGTCACCAGTAATTTTAGCAATCGCTTCATTTTTAGCTCTTTGCAATCTTTCTTCACCATTTAAATCGTCGATTGCTTTATTTAATTTTTTGATTGCTTCTTTAACTTGTTCTAATGATAAATTAGCACCATCAGTTTTATTTAAAGCATTGTCACGATTAGTAATTTGATTGTTATATTCAGCTTGTCTATCTTCAAATGCTTCTTTATATTTGATGCTATCTTTATCAACAGAGGCAATTTCGCTATATGTTTTCATTGCGTCATCTAATGATGTGGCATCATTTTTAAATTCATTAAGTTCAGCTAATGGAGTTTTATAAACTTTGTCAATTAAAGCCGCTTTTTGAGCATCGTTTAAATATTGCTTGTCATTAATAGCTTTAATTAAAGCTTTTTTGACCTCATCATCGGCTTTGGCTTGGGTTAAGATGTCATTAATATTTTTGTCATATTTTTCACCGTCTGCAGTGTTTAATTCAGCCTCATTAACCGCATCTTTATAAGCTTGTTTTTCTGCTTGTGTTAAATGTGTTAATTTGTCTATTTCATTATTAACGTTAGTTTTAGCTAAGTTTAATGCTTGGTTTAGATAATCAGTCACTTTTTCAGCACTTAACTCTTTGTCATCGGCATTAATCAAGTTGATTAATGCTTGCTTGTTGGCAGGAGTTAAGTTATCAAAATTATTTAATTTATCTTTAAGATCACTTCTAATACCATCTAATAGGTCTTTAGCTTGATTTGCTTCACTTACTTTGGTGTCTAAATTAGTAGCTTCACTGTTAAGATCAGCAGCACTTACAGAAGTTAAGTCTTTGTTGCTTAATTCATCTAAAGCATCTTGAAGATTTTCAAGCGCTGTATCATAAGCGTCTTTATTTTCTTTATCTAATTTATAAACATCATTGTTTTTGTAATTATTTAATTCGCCTAATTGTTCTTTGGTATCGGCAATTTTGGCGTCTAATGCTTCTGCCGCTTCTACAATAGTTTCAGCATCTGCTTGAGCGTCGGCGTTAGCAATATTTTCTTTTAATTGTGCTTTTTGATCATCAGTTAAATTGTTTAAAGCATCAATTCTTTCGTTTAATGCATTTTGGTTTTGATCACCATTTAATTCACCATAAGCAGTTTGTAAATTGCTTAATACTGTATCAACAGCACTTAATTCTGAGTTAGCGCCATTAGTTTTATTAAGTAATTCTTGAGCTGCTGATAAAGCGTTATCAAAAGCTTGTTTTTTATTAGCATCTGCTAAAGTATAAACAATAGCTGTTTTAGCATCATTGTTTTGATCATCTTCAACTGTTTTTTTAGTTAAAGCGGTTAATTCATCTTTAATAGCATCACTTAATTCTTTCATTTTGGCATTCAATGTGTTTGCTGTTGTGCTACGAGCTTGAATTGCTTCAGTTGAAGTAGCTGATTTTAAATCTGCTTTATAAGTATCTAATTGATTGTTATTTAAATAAGGGTAATTATTTGTTGCCTCAGCAATAGCTTTTTCAATTTCTGCTTTAAGTTGAACTTTAGCTACTTCATCAAGAGTATTAGCGTTTGCTAATTCATCTAATAAAGCTTGTTTTTTTGCTTCAGGAACGTTGTTATTAATGTATTTGGTAACTTTTTCTTTTTCAACTTGTAAAGTTGTTTTAAAGCCTGTTAAAGTAATTTTTCTTGTGTCAGTTGAAACAACTGCTGGGTTTTGTGGGTCATTATTCGAATTCAATATTGCTTTGGTTGAAGCAATATTGAATGTTATATCTAATGTACCATTATCATTGTTTGGAGATAATTTGATACTGTTTAAATAACCTTCAACATCTAAGTTTGCTGGGTTGTTAAACGCTTTAATAGCTTCTTTAGCAACTTCACTTGGTAATTGATTTCTATCGATTGCGTTAGTATTACTTTCATTAATAGTAAATGGAACGTTTGAATCAGCTAAAATAGCGTCCACTCTTTGTTGTTCAGTTAAAGTGCTTAAGGCATTATTGTTATTTAATGTATAAACATTGGTTGATTTAACATTTTCAAGATTTTCTTTAGTTGATTGATATTTGTAACTTAAGTCTAATTTACCTGTTAATTCATTTCGATTTGAAATAACTAAATCAACTGGTTTAACATCTGCAGGGATTGTAGAATCCTTAAATTCAATTTCATCAGTTGTAATTTCACTCGCTGTGTCTGTAGCTTGTTTTGCATCTTTAACTTTAGCTAAAGCAAGAGATAAATCATTTAATCTTTCTAATTCTTCATCATAACGTTCTTGTCCATTTAAAGCATCAATTGCGCTTTTAATTTTTTTGTTTAAAGCATCAATTGTTTCTTTATTCATTAAATTGTCATTATTGTCAGTATTTAAAGCATCTACTAAATCTTCTGCTTCTTTAATTACTCCACCTTTTTGATTGCCATCTTTAGTTGGATTACCATCATAGGCTTCTCTTAAGGCGTTAGTAGTATAAGTATAATTATTGCCTGCTGTTACAGTATCTTGATCTGCTATGTAATCACGCAAGGTTTTCATTGAAGAATTTAATGCATTATTAGTTGCATCTTGAGTAGTAACACCATCAATTGTTGTTTGTTCATTAGTTAAAGCAATTGCTTTTTCTTTTTGTTTGTCAGTTAATGATGAATAATCAGAATTAATTTTTCTAATCGCTTCATCTTTAGCTTCTTGTAATTTTTCATCACCATTTAAAGCACTAATTGCGTCTTGAATTGCTTTAGTTCTCTTTTTAACTTCTTCTAATGATAAATTAGATCCTTTAGTTTTATCAACATCAGTTTTTTGTTGATTTACTGCATTATCTAAAGCACTCTTATTATTATTATCTGCTTGAGTATAATCTGTGCCTTGTTTAATTGTTTCAATATTATTAGTTGCATCGTTGTAAGCTTCCATTGCATCATTTAAATCACTTGCATCATCAACTTTTTGGTCTAATTGATCAATTGAAGCATTTTGGATTGCTTCTTTAATAGCGTTTTTTTGTGCATCATTTAAATGTTTATAATTATCAATTGCTTTTTTTGCTGCATCTTTTTGATTTTGTTCATATTCAGCTTGAGTTAAAAAGCCAGTTCTTGTTTGTGATGCTGAAAGATCACTATAAATATTATTGTTATCAACCGCTTCTTCAGTAATTGTTACTAAATCTTCTTTAGTTCTTGTAGTTTTTAATTTATATGTATATGAAACTGAACCATTAGTATCATTATTTGTAGGAGATGATAAATCAGTTAATTCAACTCGATTAGTAGTTCCATAACCCTTTGCTAAAGCAATTGTGTAATCAGTATTTAAAGTTGAATCTGAAGCACGTTTAATAGGGTCTGCAGTGATGTCAAGAATTGTATTTTTGTTAGCATCTGTGTCTTGTTTGACTAAATTATTTAATCTAGTAGATTCTGTTTCAAAACCAGTAATTTCTGTAGTTTTTTCATCAGAAATTGCACTTGCATTAACAGTTGATTGCAATTTATATGCAATTTTAATTTTACCGTCTATATCGTTATAACCAAGATATCTAACACTATCTTGATAAATTTTTGTTCTGTCTGGTAATACTCAATTAATATCTTCAGCATTATTATTTCTGTTTACAACAGTTGATGCTTGAATATTTGGTTTTTCACTCGCATCTTTATAATCTGGAGTAGCATTTAATTTATTAACTCTATTTTGCTCATTAGCAAAACCTGTAATATCATAGGTTTTATTTTGAGTATAAACGTTAGTTTTATCACTTGATTTTACTACTCTATAAGTAACAGTTAAAGTTCCTGTGTCATCATTACCGCTAATAGAAATAACTTCAGTTTCTAAACCGTTATCATCAGGAGAAATACTTAGTTGAGAAACTAAATTTTTGTCAGCAGTTGTAGGTTCAATTTTTTTATTTGGATAATCAAAAGTAGCAGTATAGTCTTTAATTCTGGCTCTTTCAGTTCATTTATCAACAATTGCTTTAATATTTTTGTCTGAACCTATTAAAATTTTGTCAGCAAATGGTTTATTTTCATCATAATTGTCTTTGTAAAGAGTGGCATTATCTATTTCTTGTTTAACTTGATTTTTTTCTGCATCCGTTATATTTAATGCTGAAATTTGAGTTTTAGCTGTTGTTTTTGCAGTCACTAAAGCACTAGCCATATGATCATTTATTTTTTTAATAAATTCATTATTTAGAATAAGTTTGACTGTATTTTCATTATAAGAAAAAATATTGAATGTACTCAAAGCACTTTTTAAATTATTTTTAGCACTTGTTTTTTGATTTGCGTCTAAATAGTTAAATTTATCTATTTCGGTATTAAATTCATTAATCGCACCGTCAAGACCTTTTGCTTTTTCTACTCATTGTTTAGCAAAAATGTCATTATTATCATCATAAAACTTTTTAAGAATAGCAGTTGATTCAAAAATATTTTGAATAGTTTTATCAGAAGCATTTTTTAAGTTTTTATCAAATGCATCAAGAGCTGTTAAATCAATTCTATTTGTAGAACTTGCAAATTCAAAAGAACCTAAATTATTAAAGTCATTTTCTGATTGTTTATAAGTTTCAATTTGTGACTTAACTGAATTTTTGTCATTATTTAATTTATTAACTTTACTAATTAAATCAATAATTGTCTTAATTTGCTCGTTTGTAGCATGTAAATTAGCAAATGGATTTAGTTGACTTTTTAAACTAAGGTTTTTAACTTGATCTTTAATTGTATTGATAATGAGGTCTTTAGCTTTATTGTAATTTCCACTATAAGTTGAAGAATTTTGTTCAGTAATTGGATAATCTGCTAATTTTGCAAAATATTTTTCAATTTCAGTTTTACCACTAGTTATTACAGTAGTTAAAGAATTATTAAGTGCATTGTAGACTGAATCCATTGAAGTTTTTAAATTATTATATGACGCACCACTTGGATTAGAAATTGAATATTCTGTAGAAGTAGTTCTATCAATTGCACCAGATTCGGTATTGTATTCAGTTGAACGGAAATTAATTTTGTTAATATTTCTACTTATTATTGAATCTAAAGTATCTTTAGATGATTTTGTAGCTAAAGCATAAATGATTTTGTTAGTTATATTTGCATCGTATTTTGAGTCATAAACACTATTACTTAAAGGAAAATCACGAATTTCTTTATATTTTTTTTCAATTGCTTCTTGTTGTTTATCAAGAGTATCAATTTTCTCTTTTCATTTAGTTAAAAGAGTACTATCTGAATATTGCTTACTTGCTTCAAATCCAGATTCATTATCTAATACCATTTTTAAATAATCTTTTTGACCTTTATTTAATCATTGTTTATTATCAACATATTTCTTAGCTAATTCAAGATCAGTATATGTATAAGTAATTGGATTGAATTCGATTCCATCACTATCAAATCTACTTGATGTTAATGGGCTAGCGGTTAATGAACTATTGCTTTTAACTTTTCATTTTTTAGCATCTCTACTATTAATTGTACTTTTTAAACGTAAAGAATTTTTACTATTTACTGCTTTTGTATCTTGATAAACACTTTTGGTACTAATTGTTTTTTTGTTTCTATTAATTCCATCTTTATTAATCTCATAATTAATATTTGAATTTCCATTTTCAGTAATTCTTAAAGTCGTTTCCGGAAATGCATCACTCTTAGGATCATAAAGATCAGAACCAAGTTCTGAATCAACAAGTTCTAAAGTATAGAATTTTTTACGTTGAGATTCAGATCTATCAGCTATTTTTCAAAATCCAGAAACAATTCTTTGATTATCGTCATCATCTTTTTGACGATATTCAGCTGATCCAAAGAAAGATTTATTGGTTGTTGATGAACCGGTATTACCAAAAAATGTCGTAGTGCTTGCGTTAGCCACATCATTATATGGCTCAAATTCTACTTCTGCTACTGCTCCAGCAACTAAATAATCAAGCTTTTTATCCATTTCAATATTGAAGACAAATAAACCACCTTGATTGTTATATATAATGTCAGCTGGTCTATCATTATTAATAAGATTTTTTTGGAATAAACCAAAATTTACATATGAACCACTGCTATTTGATAACTGAAATCCTCTTGATCTAATATCTGACATATTGGTTGGAGTAGATACTAAAATATCATACATTCCGTTATGCTTATCTGAAGATCTATAATTGTCTCAAGTTCTTTTTTGACTAAGCAAATCAGCACTCAACCCATTTGTATATGATGTTGGAGTGTTTTTGTAATAAGGCAAGTATGCATAATTAGTTAATCATGCTTCTAAAGTATCTCCAGCTTGAGAAGCACGAAGAGGATCTTTATTTACTCTTTGTACTTTTCCAATTCAAGGTGAAATATCATAATCAGATAAGTTAGCATTTTTTTCTTCTTTTAATTTGATAGTATAAGTTTTTTGTTGTAAAACATTTGAATTATTTCTATCATCAACTTTAATATACAAGTGAATTTTAATATCACTTGCTATTTTCATATCATTTGAAAAATAAAATGCTCCTGTATAGAATGTTGATTGCGCACCTTGAGTTGCAGAACCATGTAATGGTTTATTAACTAAGTTATAACCTATTTTAAATCTTTTGGTATCAGTACTTGGATTATATCCATTCCCATTTCATCACGGTCCATGATCTACACCTTTGTCTCTAAAACCATCTACTTGTCAAGAATAAAGTGTTCCACTTTCTGTTGCATAATTAGTACCTGTTCAATCGGAAACATTTACGTTGTTTGGAAAACCTGGATTTGAGGCATCAAATAATCTAAATCATGAATCTCCAACTGCTCGATATTGTCAATTAGCATTGGTGTCGTTGAAATTCTGATTACCGTTTGAATTAAAAATATTTATATATCTATATGGTGCATATCTGGCATTATGATTTGAAGTTGGAAGTGAATTATAGTTCTTTCAAAGATTATCCTGTAAATCAATATTAACTTTATCAAAAGTTCAATTAGTGCCTGAAGTAGTTTTACTTGTCACATTGGTTGAGCTTGTAGTCGATGAAAGAGTCAAAACAAGTCCTGCTAATGGTACTGATGCAGGAATAATTAAAAGGCTCCTTTTTAATGCTTTATTTTTCATACATATCTCCTATTCTATATATATATATATATATATGTGTGTAATATAAGTGTTAATTGTATCAGAATTACTAAGAGAATTATGAAAAAATTCAAACTTTTTTGAAAATTAAATCAATTTCAGATATGACGTTAATTCTTGTGGAATTTGTTGCCTCTTGTGAAAATTCTAAACAAAATAAATAAACAGACACACTAAAGGTGGATAGAAGGGTTAATTAGACATAATATCATCTCAACGTTGTCGGGGTGTTTTTCAATCTGATTTTGATTGAATACTTTCGTTGATGTATCAAAAATAAACTCATTAATTATTTTGCTAAGATCATCAAAAGTTATCTTGGTTATATAAATTAGTTTTAAACATTCAGATTCTAAAATCGAAAATAAATATTCTGCTTCTATGTTGTATGGCGAGTTGCTAACTCTCTCCATTGAAACAATGCCATTATTTTTAGATATTGTTTGCAAATAATCTTTAGTTAAATATTGGAAACAATGGTCTAAATGTGCTATTCATTGTTTGTTTAATTTTATTTTGACATGTATTTCATAACTAAATCTAAATCATTTATTTTGGACAAATTGTAATTTACAATAAATTTAGTTTTGTGGTCAATGTGAATTGACAAAAAACAAAATTGTTTTTAAAATTATTTTTTGACATTAGACCCTTTTTAAAATCATCATAATCTGAAAAAAGTTCAAGTCATTCATGCTGTTTAAGTTGTCTCATATATTCTCCTATACAAAAAACACGAAATATGGATTGTCCATATTTCGTGTCCCAGTTTAAATACAGTTTTGTCCATATTTTGTGTTCTGGTTTAAATAATTTTGTCTTTTTTATATGTTTTTTAGGTTAATTAAGATTGGTTTTTGCAAGAAAAGTATCCATATCAATTCATTCATTTTTCGGATAGAAAGCACCAGTGTCAACAAAGTATTTATAAACTTGATCCATTTTAGATATGTTAGCTTGATAACCTTTTTTGTGGTCAGTATAATAAGTATCACGAGATAAAATGTTAAAGGTATTTGCTAATGGGAAGTTTTGTATATTGACAAAGCTTTTCATTTTTTCTAAATCTCAACCGAATGTTTGTTTTAGGAATGTCATTGTGGTTAAAAGCACTGTTGTTGTACCTTGTAAGCCATATAATTGAGTTCTTGAATTATTATTTCGATCAAATAATACTGATGTGCCCTTTTCAATGTTATGATAATCAATTGCCAACATATTTTCTCAAGCAATTGTAGGATTTAATGTAATTGTATTAGCATATTCTTTTTCGCCAACGAGCAATTTAATGTATTCAACAGCATCTTGAGCACTATAACTTGGATGCAATTTAAAGAAGTAATTATATTGATCTGCAGGATATAACTCTTTAATTTTGGCGAAATAAGCCTTGACTTCATTGTAAGCATTTTCATTTTGATTCAATCTTCAGCCTTTGTCATTTTTTTTAAATAATGAAGAACCCATAAAGATTAAATTCTTTTTGTTTGGAGAATAATTGTTTTTGCCTTCAACAATAAGATCTAAAAAGCTCTTGCTATAAATTTGATTTAAGCGTTCGAAGTCACCTTGATAATCAATGTTTTCGGCAAATTGCATGTAATCCTTATACATAAATGGATTAATTGGATATGACTTAATGTTTAATTTGGCTCAAGCTTTACCTGCGTTTTCCAATCTTTGATTAAAAGCATTAATGTATGTGTTTTCTAAGTTGTAAATTTCAACTTTCTCTTGTAAAGTAAAGAAATAACGACAATCAATAGGCATTTTAATATATTCATCTGCTTGTAAATCATTTCAGTGTTTAAGCAATTCTGCTTGAGTGTATGATTTACCTGCTTTTAGAGCAAAATTTAAATAATAATTCTCAATAAAATCATAGGGTTGAGAATTACCATCACTCAAAATAACTATTTTATTGGCATGTTTAAAAATTCAATCTCTTACAACAACGCGATCTTCATCCGATAAAGCTATTAAAGATACATCAGGTATATAGAAATTAAATTTATCAATTCCAGCTTCTAGATATGGTTGTAAATAAGTTGTTAATTCTTCTAAAGTTGTTGGTGTTACTGAATAAGCTTTATCTTTTTGATTGTTAGTTGCATATTTCAAGTTGTCTAAAACCAATAATTTTCCATCTTTAGCATTCATTTCGCCTGTTTCCGTATTTAGTACAGGTGTAAATTTGTTTAATAAATACTTAAAATTAAACCTTTGACTTTTTGGATTTTCATTAGTTTTGTCAATGTCCCAAACATCTTGATCAACTAAATAAACAACATCGTTGTAAGGTTGTTTTTCATTGTTAGCTGCGTTTAGATGACCAACAATTTGCATAAATGACGATAAAAATACTTGTGATGCGTTTCTGGAAAGAACAACCGTTGGATATGAATTATCTGCCGAGTCTTTTAAATCGGCATAAAAATCTCTAAAATCAGCTCCTGGAGCAACTTCTGGATTTAATAATTTAATTTTTGATGAACTATTTTGTAATTCAGTTAAATTTTTTGAATTTGCGTTATTTGTTCAAGGGTCTTTTGTTTTTTTCGCACATGAAGCTAGCAATGCTGTAGGAATAACTGATAATGGGGCAATTACACAAAATAATTTTCTTTTAAATTTTTTCATAGGCAAATTATAATGTTTTTATTTTTAATCATTAAAATAAGCGTTTTTTAAATAATTAATAAGAATTAATAAATATTTATAAATAAAAATGTTAATTAATAAATGTCATAATTACTATAATGGATTTAATTCATAAATAAAAAAGACAAAACTATTATTACTTAAACTAGGACAAGAAAAGTAGACAGTTTTTTATTTTCTGTCTACTTTTCTTATCTAGTTTACCTTTTATTTACTTTATTTCTTTTTAAATTAATAATATTATCGTTAATCACTTGCTTGAAATAATTATCGTCTAATTCTTGATAGTACTTTAAAAGTGCTTTACGGTAATCTTTACATACATTTATATCTAAATTAAATAATTTTCCTTGTTTTAATAATTCTTTTTGTAAAAGCATTGTTGCTGTTCTTTTATTACCATCATTAAAAAATTGTTCTCTTGCTATTAGCAACGGTAAAGAATATATATCATCATTATCGTTGATACAATCTCTAATCATTTCATAATATTGACTTTCAATTAATAAAGGTGGTAAATAATTAGAACCTGATACTTGAATATTAATGTTTCTAAAATTACCATTATTATAATCAAGATTTTCCATTAATATTTTATGTAATTGTAAAACATAACTTGGACTAATGTCTAAATCATAAGTATCAAAAATGAACTTTCAAGCATTTTTAATATTGGTAGCGATAATAAACTTTTCTTCGTTTTCATTTAAAAACTTATCATTTAAAATATTTTCAGTTTCTAATTTAGTAATTAATAAATTTTCAAAATAAACTTGGCCTTGTAATATACCAACCAATTGTTTAGAATAATCTTTATATTTCATAATTGTTTCTTTTTAATCTCCTTAATTCTTCAAGAATGCGACAATAAGTTGTGCTAAAAAGGTTAGTGTTAAGAATACGATTAGCATTATCAAGTGCAATGGGTTTAGTTGTTTGTAAATCAAAAACTAATCTTAATATTGCTTTTAGTCCCCAATTAATTAAACATCCGTTATATCATTTTTCTTCGGTAGTTTCTTTGTTTAGACTAATGCTATTACCAAATCTAATAGCATCCATTTCAATTAAACCAAACGGTTGGTTGTAATTAATTAACCACCAATTGTTAATCAAAGCAATGACTTGGTTAATATCATTTGCGAACATTGTTTCTAAATGTCTTGAAATATTAGATGGTAATAGTTTCATTTTCTCTCCTTTGTCTATACAATAGATATTATAATATTTATAAAATTTTTGTAAAAAGATTAAAAAAGATAGTCATTGAAACTAGTTCAAGAAAAGTAGACAGAAAATAAAAAACTACCTACTTTTCTTGTCCCAGTTTATGATAAAGTTAAATATTTTATTTTGAATATGTTTCGAAAATAATTTTAGATTTCTTTTTATCAATAACGTTGTTCAATTCTTCTATTGATGCATTTTTAACATTTTCAAATGTCTTGAAATAATCTAGAAGTTTTTTGACAGTTGCATCACCAATCCCTGGTATTGAGTTTAAATCTGATTCTCTGAATTTATTTAAATATTTATGTTTCATTTTACTTTTAGCATACCTGTCAACTTCATTTTGCATTCTTGTAAACAAAAATAAAGCATCTTGTGAAATATTAATTATTTGATTTTTATCATTAATCAATTTTTCAGTTTTGTGTTTTGAATTTTTAACAAGACCAAAAACTTTTATGTTTTCGAATTCTAATTCTTTTAATGCATATTTTGCTTCTTTTAATTGTTCAAACGATCCATCGACAATAAAAATATCATTTTCGTCAATATTTAAAGGTTTTGCAAATGTTTTAACAAATTTAAAAACAGTTAGATACATAAGTTCTAAATCAGAATGCTTGCTCATTTGTTTAAATTCTTCTTCATGATTAAAAAATCTATAATTCTCATGAATTTTTTTACCATTTGAAAAACAAACTGAAACTCCTATTGGATTTTCTAAATATCAATGTGAATTATCAAACAAATAAATATTTTTAATTTTATTTTCAGCATTTAAAATATTTTCTAATTCTTTTTGAGTTTTAATATTGATTTCTTCTTTTAAAATTGCATCATTAATATTAATCTTTAAATATTCATTGTTATTTAACAATGATAAATTCAAGATTTCTAAGAATAATCCTTTTTTGGGAAAGATGATTTTATTATTCAGTTTTGTATTAAGTTGAATTTGTTCATATTCACTTTGTAGAATAATGTGATCTGGATAATCTTTATCTGAATAGTATCTTTCTAAATAATCAGATACATAATCAATTACATTCTCAATGTAATAGTTATTTAATTTATTGATTTCATTATTGTGTGCAGTTTGCACTCCATATCTATAAAATAAACTTTGTATAGATATGTGTCCATCTTTAACAATGAATGTATGCGCATCAATGTTTTTGATGTTTTGAAGCTCAACTAATTGTGTATCTTTGATTCTTTTCAATAAATGATAAGAATCATTATATTCTTTAGCAAGTTCAAAATCTCAATTTTCACTTGCTTTATCTCTTAATGAAATTAACTTATCTAAAAAGTCATTATTTTGAAATTTTAAAATTTCAATGATTTTGTCAAATTTGTATTTTGACACAGAATAAGCTTGATTTTTAATTGGTAATCCATTTTCATACATAAAGAATCTAGTTAAAACCTTTAACAAATGTTTAAACTCGTGTTGATTTGAAAAAGGACCATATGAAAATGTTGTATCTGTTGTTTTAGAATATACATAATTTTTGTATATTTCTAATTGCTCTTTAGTATTGATATTCAATTTTAAATATGGATATCTCTTATCATCAAGTAACTTGATGTTATATTTGGGCTGATATTTTTCAATATAGTTCTTTTCGGCTAAAAAAGCTTCTTGATCTGTATTGTATGTAACAAAATCAAAATCATAGATTTCATCAATCATTTTGTATGTCTTATAAGAGTTAATTGAATTGTTTAAATATTGATTTAATCTATTGTTTAAATCAATAGCTTTACCGATGTAAATGACTTGATCTAATTCGTTTTTTCATAAGTAAATCCCACTCTTATGTGGAGTTTTTTTAATCTTCTCTTTTATTCTGCTTATTCTTAAATCATCGTTCATAAGATATATTTTACCTATTTATTTTTAAAAAAAATATAAAGAATATAACCATCAGGTTATTTAATTAATGTATAATATTATCAAATTATTAATAATATTAAAGTAATATGAAAGTGCAAAAAGGAGTTAATAATGACACAAATAAAAAACTATGTCTACTTTCTTCATAAGGTAATTTTAAAGAAAAAAAGCAGTTGAATCTTACCTGCTTTAGTTGGAACAATAATGATTGTTCTTTCAATTATTATTTCAATTTTGAATATACAAAACAAATCGCTAGTTATTTATTGTGCTAGTTTTGGATTGTTATTTATAACTATCTTCTTTTCTTCATTAAAGTCAATTAACTTATATAAAGATTTAGAGGAAGAAGGTTTAGAAATAATTACATTTTCTAAGCCCATATCCAGAAAAACTATTTTTATAAGTAAAATGTTAATGTTTTTATTAATGGGGTTATATTGAGCATTATTTTGTTCTTTATTTAATTTAATATTAGGATTAACTTTAAAATTAGATGCTAGTTACTTTGTAGCATTCGTATTTATCACGCTAATCACAATATTTTTAGCATTTATCTTCTTTGGTTCAATTGCTTCGTTAATAAGCTATAAACTTAATTCAAAGATTGCTATAACAGTTCCACTGTTATTCAGTATTCCGATGTTTTTAGCTGGAGGATTTATCTCATCAAACTCAACATCAACAGCTAATAACTTTGCTTACTATTTAAATTCTAAAAACCCTAATCAACCATCAGGTAATGATTCAAATACTAATTACTTTTATTTAGATAACAATAAAGATAATTACTACATCATTCCTAACGGATATGATGCAACGAGTTTTAGTCAAAAACAAGATGCATACTTATCAGAGGCATACGAGATTTCAAAAAAATCATCTACTTCGTGAAGTGTTTATTCTTATTTAGCAATTCCTTATCAAATGTTAGAAATATTCAACATTAATAATGAAGATATATTTAATAAACTAAATAATCAGAACACTAATAATTTAAGTGATTACTTATATTACAAGAACACTGATTCTCAAGTATATTCATATATTCTCGAGAAACAACCAAACCTACGTAAGTATCAAATAAGTGAAGGTAAAGAACAATATATAGTTCCAGGTGCACTTAAAAATCAATCATCTATTACAAATATCATCAACACAGATATCATCTATGCAAGAGATGGCGCTTCAGACTTTAACATTATTTACCCAGAAGACAAATACAACTTTGTTACATCTGAAAACTTAGTCGGAAAACTAAAATGAGAAAACATACAGCAACTATTAAAATCAAATGTATTTAATAGTTTTACAAACAAATACTTTGCTCAATTATTTAATTCAGAAGAATTACAAGAATATGTAAAAAACAATGATTTAGTTTCAATTAAAAACTTCATCTTAAGCGATATTCAAAGAAACTTAAATGACGAAAACTCTGAATTAAACAATTTAATTGATAACAACACAAATGCTCTTGATGAAAATGCTATTAAAAATAAATTAGTTAAATCAAAAGTTGAAAAACAAATTTATTTATATTCAGCACTTATTTACTACATTTACTTTACATACAATGATTCAATTTACTTAAATGCTCTTTTAGTAAATGATGACTACACAGATACATATGCACCATCTCAATTCAAAGTTAGATTAGATGATTACAATTATCAAATCGGTGGATTTGAAACATATGTACCAAAACAACAAATCATCAATGACCAAATTGTCATCAGATACGATTTAACAAAATCAAATAACTATTTATTTGCTACAACAGATCAAATTTATTCAATTCAAAGAAACAAAAAAGTTGTTAACAAATCAATCTTTGTTGTGATTTGAATAATCTTAGGAGCTTCTCTATTAGCTGCAAATACACTTTTATACATTAGAAAGGATTATAAATAATGAATAACACAAGTATTAAAGTTTGAAATTTAACAAAGATTTATAATCATAACTCTAATGAGAAAAAAGGAGTATTTGATTTAAGTTTTGAAGTACCTAAAGGTTCTTTCCACGCATTTATTGGAGAAAATGGTTCAGGGAAAACAACAACAATCAAATCAATCATTGGTTCATACACAAACTTTAGTGGACAAATTTACATTAACGGAATTATTAACTCAAATCCTGAATCAAAAGCAAAACTTGGTTATGTTCCTGAAAATGCAATTTTTCCTAAAGAATTAAATGTATTTGAATATTTATACATTGTTTCTTTATTTGGAAACAAAGACAAACAACAATTAAAAGACAAAATCAATAACTTTTTAGAAAAGTTTGAAATCTCTGATTTAAAGAAAAACAAACCTAACAACTTATCATCAGGTCAAAAGAAAAAAGTTTTATTAATTCAAGCATTATTAAACGACCCTGATTTAATCATTCTTGATGAACCTGCTGCTAACTTAGACCCAACAGCTAGATTTAAATTGTTTGAAATATTATCTGAATTAAATAAACAAGGTAAGACAATAATTATCAGTTCTCACATTTTAAGTGAGATTGATAAGTATGCAACTTCATACACACTTATTCATAAAGGTAAATTAGTTTCAACAGGACAAAAACATAAAAGTCTTGAAGATATCTATTATGAAAAGATTATTCAAAATTAAGCTTCTTGCACCTTTATTGTTCTTACCAACAATAGCACTCTCTTGTACTAATACAACAGAAAAAACTACTCCACAAGTTTCGAAAGAAAAAAGACCACATCAAGCATTTCTAAAGAAATTAGGATCTTCTGAATTTATAAATAATTCAAGAGATTTGAATTTATATATAAATGCACAAAACAATATTCCAGATGAATTTATTAAAGAAATTCAATCATCATTGGTATATGCGCAAATATTAAACAATCCAATTTTAGAAAACAACACTCAAATTCAAGATACATTAAAAGCATCAAAAACATTAGAAATGCTATTTAGAGATAACTGATTTTGATATTTAAGTAATCTAAATAAATTCAATTACTATTTAAACTTTTATCCATCAAGTTTCAAAGATAAAAAAAATGATGATGGTGTGAATTTAACATTAGCAAAATACACAAAAGCAAAGCAAGATGGTATTAAGTTAAATATTGATTTACATAATTACAAATTGAATAAATATGTTGTTAAAAATATTCAGTTAGATAGCAACTCAACACTTCAAAGTTTGGATGTGATTTACGTTGTTCTAAACGAAAATTTAATACTACCTGTATTTAAATATTCACAAGAAGACAAAACACATTTAAAAGCATCTGCTGAAATCTTAAAAGTTGTCTCTACAGATAACATTGATGCAACAATTGATAATTTGCACAGCAAATTAGTTGCTGCACACAATAAACTATTAAATGATGACATTGAATACAGTAAAAGTATAAATGTTGAAGATTTATCATTTATATATAAGAACTTTGATTATGCTAAATTTATTATGTTATTTAATTCATACAATTACTTTCAAAGCTTGTATTTAGCGTTAGAAGAAATTAATCAAGATAACTGACAAATTATTAGATACACATTAGTAGGAGTACAAAATGATTAAAATTAAAAAAATGTTAAGTTTAATTAGTTTACCTCTTATTAGTGGAGCCGCAATTTCTTGTGCTAATTACACATCTTCAGATAAATTAGAAGCATACATAGATAACTCAACACAAATTAACCCTAAAGTTGAAAACTTGCAGCAAGTTAATCATAAAAAGATTATCGAAACTCTTTTAAACAACATTTACAAACCAGAAAGTCAAAGAAAACGCAGTTTATATGTATACAATCAAGAACAAGACACATCATCAATCATTCAAAAATTCAAAGAAATAACAACAAGTTACAAACAAGAATTTAGATCTGATGAATTAAATGATTCTCTTGCTGAAAAAAGCAGATTACAAGATCTCTTAGTCTACTTTTCAGGTAATGAAAGAACAGAAGCAGAAAACAAAATAACTGAATTAACAGCAAAAATTAATGAAATTAAAGAACATAATACACCTGCTAAAAAAGAAAAATTCGCTAATAGTTTCTCAGATTTCATTTCAGAAAACTGATACTTTATCTTAAATAATTTAGATAAATTTGACTTCACATTTGTATCTTGATTATTAGATCCAATCGGAAATGGTTATACACTATCAGACGAATACCAACAATCATTAAAAACAAAAAGCGAATACAAAAACTACAACGTACCAAACACATACATTGACGATATCAAATTAGGTGATGAATCAGGTGAAATGGCTGATGCTAGAGTTTATTATTTAAAGAAAAATAAACTAGTCTTCAGAATTACTATCAACAACATTTTGCAACCTATTTCTAATTTAAAATTAGAACCATTAAACTGATACTTTGGAGATTTAAAAAATAACAAAATATCACTTAACTTAATTTCTAATATTGTTCACTCAAGATTTATTCACGGATACGAAACAGGATTAGTTCAATTTGAAAAAAGTATGGTTAAAGATCTAAGTTATGGAGAACCTGCTAATGTTTTCTTCTTATGAAAGGGGGCTAATGAAAATTAGTAAATTATTTAAAAAGATTTTAATGATATCACCATTAAGTTTACCATTAGCAACTTTATCTTTTACACCTAGCACAGTATCAAAAACAGATGAAACTAACGAACAAGAAAACGCTTTAAAACTTGAATGAAATAACTTTATTAAACAAGATTCAATTTGAAACTTACTTAACATCGTATATAAAGATGAATCGCAAAAACAAGCTTACATTGACTCACAATTTGAATTACTAAGCAATCCTGATTACAAACAGCAAATTAAAAATGCATTTGTATTCGGGAACAACATGACTCAATCATTTATTCAAGGAGAATTTGATTGAGGAACATTCTCAAGAATAAAACCATTTATAGTAGAACAATCAACTGCTCAAATAGATCAATTATTATCAACAAATTGACTATATGCACTATTTACAATTACTCAATTTGATTTAATTAAATCAACATTATTAGATAATGAAAACTTAGATACCACATCTAATGATCCTGAAAAAATTTATTCAAACTATGCAAAAATAAGTTCAAATCAATTCATTGATTATGTTTATGCAAAAAACAGTGATGAAACACTTGATGATTTATATTACTTGTTATCTAAAAATGGATTTATCTTAGAAATTGGAATTGAAAAAGATTGACAAAATCCTGAATTACTCAAACCTAAATTACACGGATATGTAAAAACATTTCCAAATATTATCAATAATGACTATATATTAGACATTTTTGATTTAAACAAATATGTGCAGTTATTTGCTCCATTCGGTGTAGATAACTCTAACAAAGCTAACACCAATGAAATTTTATTTATAGACAATTATGGAGGGGTAAAATTAACATATACATTTGTAGATGTTAATTAACATTCATTATGAAAAAATTACTATTCTCACTTTCTTTACTTAGTTTCTCGGCATTACCAATTGCTTCTGTAGCTTGCATTGATTTAACAGGTGGCAATCAATACAAAATAGCAAAACCTTACGTAGTAACTAAATTTGATGAATTTTTAAAAGAACAAAACATTACATTAGATCCTAAATACAAAGAAAAATTAGATAACTTCACAAATGAAGATTTAACTAAGTTAAGAAGCAAATTAGCAACACTTAAAGACACAGTTTTAAAACTTAAAAAGGAAAACGAAGGTACACAAAAGCCTGAATTTGCTGCTTCATTAGAACAAATGTCACAATTGCTATCTGAAAACATTTACATCTTCTTACAATACATTTACTACTTTAACACTGTGTTTTATGATTACGGTTTATTATCATTTAACTTTGAAGATGATTCAAAACCAAGACATTCAGATGAGTATTTACACTATTCAATTAACCAAGTTAATAGTTTCTCAGAAGTTAATGCAACTTCAGGACATACACACTATACATATATAACAAATGAAATCAAACCAGTTGGAAATATGTGACCAACAAGTTTTTCAAATGTAACTGAATCAACAATTAAACCGGGGTACTATGAGTTTTATGTTTCATTTTCAAACATTGTCTATAAGTTTTATGTAAAAGAAGAAAGTGGTGTTTCACAAATTATTATGGATCCAATTTGCTTTGCATTCAAATCATCTTTAGGCCAAATTGATGCACAACAAATTGAAGAACTATACAATCTAAATTTAGAAGAATTAGAATTAGATAGAGCAAACCAAATTCTTAGAACTTTTGAAAACACAACACAAAGAGAACTTAAGTTCCCTCAAAGAAATATTATTTTCTAATAAACGCGACCACCACAAGGTGGTTTTTGTTTTAAATTTAAGGTTAAAATTCAATCAAAATCACACCATTTTAACACGCTTATTTTTATGGTCTTACAAAAAATTTTTGCTCAAAATTTACCTCAAAAAAGTTAAAAAAAATAAGGCCAAAATTAATCAATTTAGTAAAATAGCATTTATGAAAAGTAAGGCACTTTTAATTCAAATTTTACCTATATCAAATGTATTAAAAGTATTCAATGATATTGACTATTCAACTAAAAAATACTTACGTGAAGAATACATTGAAAACTTATTTGATACGGTCTCCCTTTTAAAATAGCTATTAAAACTATATTAAGGAAAGGAGATTAAAAATAATGGCTATTAAAGTTAAAAGAAAAAAAGATAAGCAACCAATTATTGAATTAATTGATGTTGTTAAAGAATTTCAAAATAAAACAGTTTTACATAGTATTAATTTACAAATTCAACCAGGCGAGTTTGTTACTTTATTAGGTCCATCAGGTTCAGGAAAAACTACTATTTTAAGATTAATCGGTGGGTTTGAGTGAACTACACGTGGTGAAATTAAATTCAATGGTTTAGACATTAAAGATCTTGAACCACACAAAAGAAATGTTTCAACAATCTTCCAAGATTATGCACTTTTTCCACACTTAAACGTTTATGGAAACATTGCATATGGTCTTAAACTTAAAAGAATTCCTAAAGAAGTTATTGACCAAAAGAAAGTAAAACTTCTTGAACAATTAACTAAAAAATGAGATGCTTTAAGTCATAAAAAAATGGAACAACTTGACAAGTTACAAGAAAAATATGAACAACAACTTGAAAACTTAAAAGAAGGGACATACCAATACAAGAAAATTCAAAAATGACTTGATAACTCAGACTTCGTTTATTCATATTGAGAAAGTTACACAGCATTAAAAGTTGAAGCATTTCAAAACCTACACTTCAAACGTAGAATGACAAGACAAGAAATGGATGAAAAAATTAAGAAAATCATCGATCTTGTAGGTCTTACAGGAAACGCTGATAAAGCTATTTCTGAACTTTCAGGTGGTATGAAACAACGTGTTGCATTAGCTCGTTCACTTGTTATTGAACCTGAAATCTTACTCTTAGATGAACCACTTAGTGCACTTGATGCAAAAATTAGACAAAAAATGCAAGTGTTATTAAGAAGTATTCAACAAGAATTAGGTCTTACATTTATTTTTGTTACTCACGATCAAGACGAAGCTCTTGAACTTTCAGATAGAGTTGCTGTTATGCGTGATGGTGTTATTGAACAATATGACACACCTAAAAACATCTACGACTATCCAGTTAACATCTGAGTTGCTAAATTTATCGGTGATTCAAACATCTTTGATGCTAAATTCACAAAACAAGGCAAAATTAAGATATTAAACAAAGAATTCAAAACAATTCATGAAGCAGATGAATTTGAACCAGGTGAAGTACTTGATGCACTTATTAGACCAGAAGATATTGACATTTACTCAGAACCATCTAAAACTTCAAACAAATTATCAGGACACATTTCTGACATTTCTTACAGAGGAAGCTACTACTACATTAAAGTTGAAATTGATGAACAAACAGTTATTTATGTAGAAACATCTAAGAAATTTGAACTAGGTGAAAAAGTTTACTTAAGTTGAACAATTGACTCAATCCATTTAATGCGTAAAGACGCTAAGTGAGATTATTCAAATAATGAATTCCAAAACTAATAAATTCAACTTCACTTTTGATAAAAAAACACATCTAGTTTGACCTTATTTCCTAATTGCGCTCTTACTTATTATTCTTCCAATTATTTTAATTGTGCTTTACGCACTTATTCCAAACGAAAGTTTTGATAACTGAGTTTTAATCAAGTCATCAAGTACTTGAAAAATTATGGGACGTTCATTATGAATCGGATTAGCAGCATCAATGTTATGCTTGATCATTGGATTCCCATACGCTTACTTTGTTTCAACATCTAAATCTAAGATTTTCAAAATTTGTGCACTTAGTTTAATAATTTCACCACTTGCGATTTTCACAATTGCTAGAATTTATTCAATTAAGGCCTTATTCTTAGGGATTATGGCACACAACACAAAAAGTTTAAACAATGAAGCATTTATGGTATTTGGACTTATGTACCTTAACTTACCTTTAATGATTATGCCTTTATACACAGTGTTTAAAGATATGCCAAAAAACATCATTGAAGCAAGTCACGACTTAGGTTACAATCAAACTCAAACAGTTTTCAAAGTTATCATTCCATATGGTATTAGAGCTATCTTAAGTGGTTTTGGTATGGTGTTCCTTGCATCTGCTACAACCTTTGTTATCTCAGCAAAACTCCTACCAGATGGTTCACAATATCAAACAGTTGGAGATATTATCAACTCAAGAGCAAACCCAGGAAATAAATTTGACTTAGCAGCAGTTTCTGTTTTAGTTATCGTGGTATCTGCTATTTTCTTAAGTATTTATGGAATTATTTTATTAACTCCTAAAATAATTTTCAGACTTAAAAAAGGAGCGCACTATGAGTAAATTCTTAAAAAGATCTTATATTTACATCATTTTAGCAATCGTTTATATACCACTTTTATTTGGAGTTATTTACTCATTTAACCAACCAACACCAAAAGGTCAATTCAACCCAACTTGAACTAAAGGGACATTTGAAAACTGACTTCATTTATTTGATAACAACAGAGCGATGAGCCTTGTAAACAGCTTACTTTTAGCGCTTATTGTAAGCTTTTTAGTATGTACAATTTCACTTGTAACTGTATATGCACTATACAGACAGAAGAACAAAATTGTTAGATCATACGTAAGCTCTACAATTAACATTCCTCTTATTAACCCAGACAACATTACAGCTATTGGGCTTGTTCTTGTCTTTGGTATCTTCTTTGGAGTTATTCAAACAGATAGCGAAGGATTTGGACGTGTTGTAGTAGCTCACACAATTATGACACTTCCATATGCAATTTCACTTATGTTACCAAGAAGTGAAAAATTCAACAACAACCTTTACGAAGCAAGTCAAGATTTAGGATACTCAAAATTAAGATCTTGATTCAAAACTTACTTTATTTATATGATCCCTTCAATTATTATGTCTGTAATAGTAGCTTCTGTTCTGTCATTTGATGATTTTATCATCACTAGAACAGTGTCTAATATGCAAACAGTTGGAACTGATTTATACGCAGGTTCATTTGAGCCTTGAGGACTTATTTTTGGTGCTATTATCCTTGTATTAACTATCATCGGAAACATTATTTACGTTGCAGTTAAGAAAGGTAAGAAATAATAATGAAGAAAATTATTAAAACATCATTAATTAGTGCTGGGATTTTAACAATGGCAGCAGTAGGAACTGGTTTAATTGTTTCAAAAGCAATTAACCGTTATAAACCACCTTTTTACAACTTTAGATCATATATGTCGAATGATAATAAAGAGAAGTTAAGAGATGTATTCAGTTATGCTGAATTTAACGAAGTTAATGAGTTTAATAATGCAATAATCAACCACAAAGCAGCTGCAGGAATCAGTGGAGATTTCCTAGCTGCATCACTTATTAAAAAAGAATGCTTACAAAAAATTGATTACTCAATTTTACTTAACAAACCTGAACTTAAAAACGACAGAGAAAAAACAAAACAATATCTTAAAAACATTATCAAATCAGAAGTTTGAGAGCATCTTGAAGATTACAACGAACAATTAAAGACTAAATTTAATGGTGAAGAACTTAAAGATGAAAAAGGTAATTACCCTGAACTTTGAGAATACTTTTTCCCTTACTTTTCTCAAGATATGGTAATTGCTTACAACATTAAGAAAAAACCAATTGCACCTGAAAAGAAAACTGAAGACGATGCAATTAATCTTGATTTATACGCTGATAAATTTAATAATGGATATGAAACAAATTCTATTATCAACTCGCTTAAAATAGTTGCTGATAATGGATTTGATTCTTGAATCATCACTGACGCAGTCAGAGATAACTTATTATATGGTTCATCTTATTGAACAAATGCAGATGGAACTCACAGTGCTGATCAGTTCACTGGTGCAGTTACAAAAGAAACATACAAAGGTCTAATTGATTCATTCGTTTCGCTTATTAAAGATGGAACAGGTTTCCCAATCGGACACAAAAACATCTCATTCCAAGGAGATGGACTTGAATTATTAAATAACTTAATTAACCCTAAAAATGATATCAGTGCAGCTATTATGTACAATGGTGATGCTATTGATGCATACTATGGAGAAGATAACTTCCCAGGCACAGTCGAAGATGGCGAAATTAGAGTTATTAAACCTAAAGAAAACATTTTATTAGTCGATGGATTTATCTTATCTAAAGTTAACACAGAAGAATCGAACAAACTCTACTTAGAAACAATTAGAGATGGATTCTTAGATAACTTACCAGAATTAGCAGAACAATTCGACCACATCGACAAAAAATATACAGAACAAGATTTCGGTCTTAAAAAACAATTATTCATTGAGCACGCTGTTGCACAAAGATGAAAAGTCCTTCAAACAGGTACAGAAGATTCAGCAAGTGCATTTAAGGAATTAGCTACTGATAAATTCGTTCAGCTAGGTCTCATAGACGAAAACGAAAATCAAGACAAATTAAATAACGTAATTATCAAATACGCTGACTTACTTGATTTATCACTTCCTGCTAACAAAGAATACTTAGATAAGTATCTTGAATTAAATGCAGAACACAACAAATTCTTACATCACGAACGTGAAGAAGATGTTGATCTAAACGATAGAATTAACATCTATCCTTACAGACTTAACGATTACTTTAGCAAAACAGAAAACTTAAATAACTTCTTTACACAAGTTGCAACTGATATTAAGAACTTCACATATCCAGAAGAAGATAAAGAAACTTCAGCACTTTCATTACCTGAAAATGCAGATGATGAAATTAAAGTCTTATTTGCATTAGTTTTCGAAAATGAAAAAACATTTAAAGAACAAAAAGATGAAAATGCAGAAATTACAATTGAAAAATTAGCAGACTTTATTAAGTCTTACATTGCAAAAGTAATTTCATACCTTGATTTAAGTAATGAAGATGTTATTGGCGCATACAAAAACTTAACAAATTTCAATTACATTAACTATGTTCCTTCACAAGCAGTCGATTATGAATTAGTGCTTAGAAACTACTTTGCTTCAGCTGAAGATGGAATCGATGCTAACGTAATTGATATTTATGAAATCAATAATAGTTCAACAATTCACAAATCACTTCAACCAATTGGTGATGAACTTTCATCAAGCACAAGCACATATTACAATGAAAAAACTAAAGGGTAGTCACAATGACTACTCTTTTTTTACAGCTTGCAGACTATGGTAAAAGAAAAAAGCAACCAAATTTGATTGCTTAATTTCTAATTAAAATACATATAAATTATCATACTTTTTAACATTGAATCTAGGTTTTAAGAATTGTTTTGAAGACTTAGCAAATGATAAGAATTTCTTACCTTTTCCAAAGTTAAAAATAATTTTATCTTGAAGAATAAAGATACCAGCACATGCATATAAGTAAAGCGTTCCTAATGCAATTAATGTAAACACATTAAATGGTCATTTCATTAATGGACCAATTAAACTTGAGAATGGATTATATTTATCTTTTCCTACGTAAATGTAATTGCTCTTTCAAGCACTTGGTGCTAAGTCATCAAGTGCTCAATTTAAGAAGAAGCAAGCTACAACAAGTAATCCGAATAATGCAAGTGTTGTTAAGATATCTTTGTTTCTCATTGAATATGGATACACAATAGAAACAATAAATGTAGAAAGCAACATAAATACGTGAAGCGCCATTAAATCATAGAATATGTAGTTATCGTAGTAAATATGGAACTCGTATTCTTTACCTTTTTCATAGAATTTACCAAATGCTGTAAATGTTTCATCAGGTGTGTAAGTTATCTTAACATCAGGTAATATAAGCGCAATAGTTGCACCAAGGAAACTAAGTGAAATTAAATATTTCATTCATTGTGGTTTATTTAATAAAAGAACAATACCAATTGAAATTCCTAAAACTCTACACATATGAAGTGGTATAGTTTCTCATTTACCTGGATATTGTGTAACTCCAAACACAATAGCTCTAGCAGCGATAAATGTAAGTGTTAGTGCCCCTGCAGTCCTAATTAATATTTCTTGAGTTTTTGCAGACACATTTTTACGCTTAATTGCTGCGTGTATTTGTCTTTTGAAGATTCAAATAACAAAAATAATCAACATAGCAATAACTCAAGATAATCTAAGACCTAAATTAGTTTGAGCTAGCATTGTCTCTGATATTTCACCACCACCGGTTCAAGATCAGAATCCAGGTTTTAAGAAAAAATATTTTTCTTCAAAGTTCATAATGCTCCTTTAAGGGTTTATAAAATATCTAATAATTATAATTCTTTATATATAAAAGTGAAATTTTATTATTAAGTTATTTAATTTATTAAATAAACTAAATTACCTTGTTCCTAGGTTAAAAAGAAAAACTCAAACTACATAAAGTAATTTGAGTTAGATGTATAAATGAAACAAT
>NZ_JBLWID010000006.1:0-28604 GCF_048381515.1 Mycoplasma sp. 4463 | reverse complement strand
AACTCAAAATTATATATATAT
This sequence comes from Mycoplasma sp. 4463, assembly GCF_048381515.1. Lineage (NCBI taxonomy): Bacteria > Bacillati > Mycoplasmatota > Mollicutes > Mycoplasmatales > Mycoplasmataceae > Mycoplasma > Mycoplasma sp. 4463. The sequence goes on along the minus strand of NZ_JBLWID010000006.1, from coordinate 28,583 downwards.
ATATATATATATATATATATATAGGAAAGGTGTGTTATTAAAATGAAGAAAAGTAGAAAAATTTTTCTTTCTTTTGGTGCAATAATAGCATCATCATTAGTTTCAGTTTCAGCTATTACTGCTGCCAATCAAGAAAATTGAAATGAGTTTCAAAGAATGGCAGCCGAAGAATTAAAAACTTTTATTGAACAACAAAAAAAGGGCGATACAAAAAGTTGAACTGAAATCCAACAATGAATTGGTAATTTAAAAATGCCTAAAAAGCACAAAACTTCAAGAAAGTATAAAGAAATAATAGATTTTGCAATTGACAAAAATCAATTGCAATCAGTTTATGATTTTTTTATTCAATTACAAAGTTTTAATCAAATTAATGATGAGAATTCTAAAAACAAGTGAATTCAAGAAATTGAAAATTGATTTTTAGATAGATATTATCTATATAATGATACTTATTACGAAAACAAAAAAGGTTCACTTGAATGAAGATTTATGCCCAATGATGCCATTACTGATGAAGATCATGCAGCTGAAAAAGCAATTGAAGTATTTGATAAAAAAATAAAAGATTTAACAACTTTTAAAACACTTAGTGAATATCGTGGAAGATTTAATACTTTTCAAGAATTTGAAAGGTTTATTTTAGACGAACTTCAAGCAGAATTAAAAAAAGAAGTTTATAATGCTCCACGAGCATATTATGATAATTTTGTAACTATTTTAAAAAATGCAACTGTAGATTCAAGTGATCCAAATAATTTAAATAGAAATATTCCACAGGATTTAAGTAATACATTATTGAATTGATTAAAAAATAGTCAAAACTTAAATGCTGATGAAAAAGCTAAGGGTGGAAACCATGGCAAAGCTTTGGATTTATTAGGGGATAATGGATTAATTGGAATAAATAACAAAATTGCTGAAATTAGAGCCAAACTAGCTACTTATCAAGCAAAAAAAGCTTCTTTTGATTATAAATTTGAACCTGATGAGCCTGAAAAAGTAGATTTTGATAGTGAAAAAGAAAAATTAACAACTCAATTGAAAGAATTACAAAAAAAATTAAATGAATTGAACACAGCTATTGATGGAACAATTAGTAGTACAGGTTGAGACAAGAAGAAACAAGAAATACTAAATTTAACTACTACTAATCAAGAGTTAGCGACAGGTCTAAGTACTTATATAGTTGCTGAAGATAAATTAGAAGGTTTATTAAAATATAGAGAAAAAGTTGGAGAATTACAAAAAATACTTTCAGATTCTTCATTATCTGATGAGCAAAAAAAACACTATACTGAAAGAATCGATAGTTTGGGTGATAATGCAGATAATTATGCTGAGTTGCAAACTATTGGAGACGAGATCAAAAATTCAATTGAAGCAGATTCAAATGTAGAAGAAATTATAAATAAATTTAGTTTATGAACTGACGAACAACAAAAAGATCCTTATCGTGAACAAATTAAAAACGTTTATAAAGATTCAAATTTGGACGAACAAACTAAAAGTGCCAAAATTAAAAAAATTGAACAACAAATTTTTAGCAAAATGAAAGAAAATGCTAATAATTTAATTGATCAAACTTCTTTAGTAAACACAGAAAAAAATGCATATAAAACTTTAATTAATTCTGAAAATATGGATCAAAATATTAATCCATATGATTTCCCTCTACTTAAAACAATTACAAAAGCTAAAATAGATAATTTAGATAGTTTAAATCCAGCACAAAAAGAATATTTCAAAACTAAAATTGATGATCAAAATATTAATGACGCTACAAAATTAAATGCAATTTTAACTGAAGCAGAAAAAGTGAATCAAAAAATGAGTGATTATAAAAATACATTCAAAGATGATTCAAACAGTGATGAAACCAATGTAGCAACAATTAAGAAAAGCACTGATTATACTGAAGCAGATAGTGATAAAAAAACCGCTTTTGATAATGCTTTAGATCAAAGAAACACTGATTTAACAAGTTCAACTGATAATTTAACAATTGAACAAATTAATCAAAAAATTACAGTTTTAAAACAAGCGAAAGAAGATTTAAACGGTGATGAAAATCTATGAGAAGCTAAAAAACAAGCAAAAAATAAATTAAATAATACTTATACATATTTAAACAATGCGCAAAAAGAAGATGCAATTGATAAAATTGAAGCATTAACAACTGTAAATGCTGTTAATAATCAAGATGCCGAAAATAAAAAACTTGACGATGCTATGAAAAGTTATAGTCAAAGTCCAGCTAATATAGAATCAATTAGAACAACTACTGATTATACTCAAGCAGATAATCAAAATACTTTAGAAAATTTAATTACTGCTAAAGAAAATGACATTAATAAAACAAGTGGGCCTAATTTAACTTTAGAACAAGTAAAAGAAAAAACTACAGCACTCAATAATGCAGTTGCTGCTTTAAATGGTGATGAGAGATTAAAAGCTGCTAAAGATGAAGCGATTAGAAAAATTAATTCAGAATATTCATATTTAACACAAAAACAAAAAGAAAAAGCAATTGAATTAATTAATAGTCAAAATACTATTGAAGATGTTAATAATCAAGATACAACCAATAAAGCTTTGGATTCTTCAATGAAGACTTTAAAAGACTATATTTCTAATCAAGCAAAAGTTACTTCAAGCAATGATTATACTTATACCACTAATGCTTTAAGAGTTGCTTATGACGGTAACCCAACTAAAAATAACAATGTAAAAAGTGGTGCGATTAAAGAAGCAGAAGATTTAGTAACTGCCTTAAATACTGATAACAATTCTGATTTAATGAATAAAGAAACAATTGATGCTTTAAACGAAAAAATTAAAGCGGCAATTAATGCTTTAAATGGACAAGAACGTTATGAAGTTGAAGTTGCAAGATTAAATCAATTAAGTACTGCAACTGCTAAAGTTAAAGATAATATAAAAACCACTGATACAGCTAGTGAAATTTCAAATGAAGAAATTGAATTTAATAATGATACTATTCCACAAGATGCTCAACCGGTTGATTTAAATATTACTAATAGAAATGAAGTAACAGGTAAATTAGACTTAACTTACAAATATCAATCAACTAAAGAAAATCTTGAAAGCGTTCAATCAAGTGAAACTTATACTTTAAATAATGATAATGCTCTAAGTACTTTAACTGAACAAGAAAGATTAGATCAATTAGTTCAAGATGAAGCCGTTACTAAGACTGTCGATTTTAATGGCACAGATAAAGAATCTTTTGCTGTTAGTGATTTAAACAAAGATAATTTCACAACTTCTATTACTCCAAATAATAATGCTAAAGTAATTATCGATAAAATCGAATCTGATCCAGATGATCCAAGAGGAGCAATTGTAACTTATAAATTAGAATCAACCAAAGACAATTTAGATAATCAAAAAGTTGTTTCAAGCAAAAGTTTAACTACTAAAACAACTGGATTTATGACCAGCGAAGAAAAAGAGCAAAAAACTATTAATAGCTATAATGCAAGTAATTTTTTAGGAACTCCTAATCCTCTTACTCAAGCATCAGAATTTGTAAATAAATTATCAGAAGTTAATATTACTTTTGATGCTAATGATAATGTTGATCATTCAAATGAAACCATTGTGGTTAAATCAATTAAATCTTGAGATGATAGAACCGGAACATTAGTAGCTAATTTCGTGGTGCAAAGTAATAAAAACGGTAAAGTTCTTACTTCAGATCTTAAAACTATAACTATTAATGGCTATATGACTGAAGAAGAAAGATTAAACGATTTATTAATAAATTGATCTAAAAAATTTGAATTTAATGGCGATAAACCACAAAACAAAACTACTGTAGATGAAGTTAAATTAGCACAATTATCTGGTTATTTAGCAGGATCAAATAATAAAGTTAAATTAATAATTGATGAAATTACTGCAAGAGATAACCAAAACGGTGCACTTACTTTCAAATATCATCTCTTATCTACTCGAACAGATGTTCCAAATAATGAAATTGTTTCTCAGTCAAGAACTTATTCTTTAAGCCCTTTTCAAACTGATAGCGAAAGAGAAAAAGAAAATAAGAGAGAAAAAGAAAATTTAAATGCTAAAGGAATTGATGATTTAGATACAAATGTAACTAAAAATAAATTAGCTTCTGACTATAATGCCGATGAAATTACTTTAAGTGCTAAAGATTCTAACGTTAGTGTAATTGATAAAAAAATCATTGGTTACAATGACATTACTGGTGAAATTAAACTTTCATATAAACTAAAAAGTAATCAAAGTAATATTGAATCTGATACCAAAGAAATTATTCTTAGTGGTTTCAAAACTGAAAGTCAAAGATTAAATGAACTTTTAAATACTTTAAGTAAAGAAGATATTAGTTTTGATGGAACTAAAAAGGACCAATTACCTTCAGTTGAGCCAGCTAATAATAAAAATAATTATGCTTATGATGAAACTAAAAAAACTACGAACAAAGCTAATATAGAAATTAATTCAATTACTCCAAATAATCAAGCTGGAGAAAATACTTTAAATCTCAAATTAATTTCAACTAAAACACAAAATGAATTAGTTTCAAATTGAGAAATTGATAATTTTGTTGCACCTGAAAGTAATAATAAAAACTCAGTAATTGATGGTTTTAGAACTAAAGAAGAGCAAGATAGAATAGATCGCGATGCAGAAAAAGAACGCTTAAATAATTTAACTGTTGTATTAGATTATGAAGATAAAATTACAACTTTACCTTCAGGTGCAGTTATTAAAAAAGTAATTGCAACTATTCAAGAAACTAATCCGGAAGCCAGAGTTGTAATTGATAATATTGATGCAAGAAATGAAATTGAAGGTTATATCGGAATCCAATACCATTTAGTTTCTGAAAAAAGCGATGAAATTTATCAAGATGTAACTTCAGGAAATAAATATGCACAAATTAAAGGCTTTAAAACTGAGCAAATGCGTCTTGATGAAATTATGCAAAACTTAGCAATTGAAGCTGGAATTAAAAATCTTACAAGCGACAAATATAATAAATTAACGGCATCAAAATTATTAAAAGATTTAATTTTAAATAAATTAGCAACTAATCAAGATACAAGCTATAACTTAAAAGTAGTAGAAAAATCAGCTAATGATAACACAGGTGAAATTAGTTATACTTGACAAATTATTTCTAATAGAGGTGTGGTAAATTCACAAAACTTGAATAATGTAACATCAAGCAGTCAATATAACAAATCAGGTACTTTAAGTGGCTTTAAAACTTTAGAGCAAATCGAAAAAGAAAGATTAAATTCTCTTGATTTTAGTGACAAAGTTGAAAATGGCGTTCTTTATCGTATTGATTATCCAAATAAAGCAAATGAACAAGCTTCAAGTTTATCAGATGCAACCACTAATTGAACTTGAGATACATTAAATAAAGATGATTATGAATTTATTAATCAAAAAATTATTGGTTACAATGATTTAACTGGTGAAATTCGTTTAAGTTTCCAAATTAAATCAACTAGACCAGACTTTACTTCTGTAGTTTCTGACACTAAAGAAATTATTATTAGTGGATTTGAAACAGAATTACAAAGATTAAATAAATTAGTTGATACTAATCCATATAATATTTCATTAAATAACACTGTTAATAAAGCAAATCAAAAAGCTTCAACTTTATCTAAAGATGATTTTAGTGCTTCAATTAAAGAAAATGCCGACAATACAAGCGATCATAGCTCTGATTTACTTCTAACAGATGCTAATGATAATACAGGTGAAATTGGAGTTAAATACAAATTAATTTCAAATAGACAAGTAAATACCGATCAAACTGATTTGAAAAAATTAGTAAGCAATTGAAAAGAAAAATTCAATGAACAAAAAGTAATTTCTAAAGAATCAACTTCTGTTAATTTTGCTGGTTTCTTAACTAATATCGAAGAAGAGAAAAGAAGAATTGAAGATTTCTTACCACAAATTGTGCTTGATTTTACAAATCGTGATCAATACTTACCACTTTATAATAAAAATGATGTAATTGATTCAAAAGTAACTGTTAAATTAAACAACAATGAAACTTTAGAACAAAATCAAATTAAAGTTAAAGAAAATTCATTAACTATTACTGAACGTGATGATCGTGAAGGATATATCAAAGTAACTTATACCTTGCAATCAACTAAACCAGGTTTAGAAGGTGCAGAAATTGTTGTTAATGAAACAAGAAGTGATAATACTAATAAATTAAGCGGTTTTAAAACTGAATTACAAAGATTAGAAGATCTAGTTTTTGATTTTAATAATAGTGTTAGTGATAAAAATCAAAAACAAGCTTCAAATACTGCAATTACTATCAGTAATTTAAGTCAAAACGATGCTAAAACTACAAATATTACAATTAGTAATAAAACTCGTGATGAAAGAAATGGTACTTTAAGTGGTACTTATAGCATTTATTCAACAAGAGATGGTTTAAATGACATTCATGTTGATGATAAAAAATTCACTATTAACGGATTTTTAACTGAACAAGAAAGAATTAATAATTTATTAGCTGATGATACAATTCAAGCTCATGTTGAATATAAATTAGATAATCAAGCTGAAATTTTACCTTCAGAATTATTAGCTAATAAAGATGAAGTATTAAATAATTTAAGTACATATTTTGATATGAACTTAGATAATGAAGCGATTAATCAAGTTAATTTAAAAATTAGTGAGTTAAGCGCTGATGATGCTAATGGTTCAATTACCTTTAAATATAAAATTGCTTCAACTAAAGAAAACTTAACTGATATTGAATCAGAACAATCTAAAACTATTACTTTAAGTGGTTTCTTAACTGAATTAGACAAGCATAAAAAAGAAGCTAAGAAAACTATTGATGCATTACAAAACATCTCAGAAACACAAAAAGATGCTGCTAAAGCTAAAGTTGAAAAACAAAACACAATTGACAATGTAAATAACATTGTTTCAAATACGGAAGCAGTTGATGCAGCTCTAGTAACAATTAAAGATATTGCCCCAGTTAAAGAAAAAGTTCAATTCAAAGAAGCTGATGCAGATAAACAAAATGCATTAACTACAGCATTAGATAATTTAAATTCATTAGAAAGCAAAGAAGACTTTGAGAACGCTGTAGAAAACTTGCAAGATAAAGTGCAAACTCTTAAAGATGCTCACAAAGCATTAAACGGAGATTCAAACTTAGCAAAAGCTAAAGCAGATGCTATTGCTGCTATTGATAAGTTAAGTTACTTATCTAAAGCACAAAAAGATGCTGCTAAAGCTGATATTAATGCTAAAGAAGCTATTGTAGATGTAAATAACATTGTAAACAATGCTACTTTAATGAATAATGCTAAAGAAGCTCTAGATAAAGCTTCTAAAGCACAAAAAACAATTGCTTACACAGAAGCTTCAGAACAACCAAAAACTAACTTTGATGAAGCTAAAGCTAATGTAGAAGCAATTAAAGATATTACTAACTTTAATGAGTCAGTAGATAATATCGTTGATTTAACAAATAAATTAAACAATGCAATTGCTGCTCTTGATGGAAGTGTAAGCTTAGATGCTGCTAAAGAAGAAGCTCTTAAAGAACTTGCTAAACTTTCACACTTATCGGATTCTGAAAAATTCAAAGCTTCTGAAGTTATTAAAAACGCGACAGATGCTGAATCATTAGCAAAAGCTATTGAAGATGCTAAAACTTTAAACAAAGCTAACTACGATACAAAAGTAAGTGAATTAGATAACTTAACTAATGAATACTTACAAAGTACATATGGGACAGCTAAATCAAATAAATTAAGAGAAAAAATCGAAGAAGCATTAGCAAACTTTGCTGCTAAATCATTTGAAGATACAAATGGTGCAGAAGCTATTGCTAAATCTGAAAACTTGCTTAGTTTAGTTGATTGCATCACAACAGATGTATCAAAACCTAAATTTAATACATCATCAGAAGCTTCATCATTAAGCAACATTGACCAGTTCTCAAAAGCTTTAAATGATAATAATTACTTTAACATTGCTACAAAAGAGAAATCACAAATTAAAGCTGATGATGTTAAAAACTTAAAACAAATTATTTCTAATATTGCAAAGATTAACAACTTAAATGTGCTTACAACAGCGATTGTAAAATCATTAAAAGAAACATCACCAATCTTAATCTGGCCATACTTCGTAGCTGCTTCAGCTGCAACTTGATTAATAGGTATGTTAATCTTTGTATTTGGTAGAAAGAAATAAGAAGTTAACTAACGATTAATAAACAAACAAAATCAATCAGTACTAGACAAAAATAGTGCTGATTTTTTTGTATTTTTTAAAAATCTAAAAATTTCATAAATGAGAAACTTTAAGGGTAAAAATATGTAAAAAATTACTTTTTACAAAAAAAAAAAAAAAAAGATGCCTCAAGGTTGATTTTGTGCTAATTATAAGTATAATTAATATGAATATTTGACTTATAAAAAAGAAAAGAATAAAATAAGTGCTTTTCTAGCTTAAAAATTAATATTTTTAGCTTCCTTAAGTATTTATTGAAAAAGGAAATTTTATGAATTTAAAAAATAAGAAAAAATGAATTCTTTTACCTTTAGGCGCAGGAGTTACAGCTCCAATTGCTTTACTTACAACAGTAAGTGCGACAACTGAAAATGTAACAACTACAAATCCTGAAATTGATGCTCCTGAAGGAAGATTAAAATTCAATGATACAAAGAATGAAGCAGTTAAATCACTTAATGACTTATCATTCTTATCAGATGAACCATATCCATATGATTCAGAAAAATTCAAAGCTTCTGAAGCTATTAAATCTGCTAAATCAAATGAAGAACTACAAAAAGCTATTGAAGATGCTAAAGCTTTAAACAAAGCTAACTACGATGATCAAGTAGCTGAGTTAGAAAACTTAACAAACCAATACTTAGCAAGTACATATGGAACTGAAAAAGCAAATGCTTTAAGAAAACAAATTGAAAATAAAATTGCTATGTTCAATTCAAAATCATACAAAGAAGAATCTGGAGAAAAAGCAGTTGCTAAAGCTCAAAACTTACTTGACTTAGTTGACTACTTAACATCAAAAGTTTCAGAATACAAATTTAATAAAACATCTAAACAATTAGATTTAGCTAACTTAAATGAGTTTAAAAAATTATTAACAACATACGATTACTTCAACATTCAACTTAAAGACAGAAGCGACATAAAATCAGATGATGTTAAAAATATGAAACAATTAGCTCTTGAGGTTTCAAAAATCAAAGATCTTAATGTTTTAGTAACTGCTGTTAAAAAATCATTAGTTAACAGAGTTCCACGCTTAGTATGACCATATGTTGTTGCTGGTTCATTAATTGCCTTCTTAAGTGGTATTTTCATTGCGACTGCTGCTAGAAGAAAAAACAAAAACAAATAATGATTTAATTTAAATAAAATTCAGTATCACTCACATGGTACTGTTTTTTTATACTCTAATATGCAAAATTATGCAAAAATTGTAAAAAAACAGTCAAACTGATTAATTTAACTGTTTATGTGATTTGTAAGGTAATTAGTTTTTCTTTGCTAATTTAGCTTTTATGTGATTGTTAGGGTTAAATTTAATAAATTTGTAAAGTTTGTAGAATTCAAATGAAACTGTAAGCACAAATCCAAGCAATAATGGAATTAATCAGTAAACAACTGAGTATGATGCTTTTAAATCAATTAATTTTCCATCATTTACAAACTCAACAATATCAACGTTTCTAAACACTGAAGCGAGCCCTGGGATGAATGCTGAAGCAACAACAGAGATAAAGCTAAATGCTGAAGCTAAGTAAACTAAGTAGTATTTTTTAATGTTTGTTACAAAAATGCTTTTTGAAGACATTAAGTTAAGTGAGTTAATACTTGAACCAATACCTAATGTAATGAATGTAGCAGAAGATGTAAGTTTTACAAATCATTCACCTTTAATACCTTGTGATTGAGCATATAACCCAACAAATAAGTATGAAAGTAATGATACAAATCCTAAGATTGAACTTTGGATAATTAAACTAATACCCATTCCATTTGCGAAGATACTATCATTTTTATTAAATGGTTTACGTTTCATAACATCTTCTTCATTTGGAACCATTCCAAGTGCAATAGCAGGAAGTCCGTGTGTAAGAAGGTTAATTCATAATAATTGTGCAGCTGTAAGAACAATAAATTCAGCTGTATTGATTGCATCTTTAAAGATAAATCTAAAGATGAATAAACCAAATAACATAACAATAATTTCTGTTAATGAAGAAATAAGTAAGTTTAAGATAACTGTTTTAATTCTGTCGAATGTTTCTCTACCACTTTTTACAGCGTGTACAATGGTGTTAAAGTTGTCATCAGTTAAAATAACATCAGCAGCTTGTTTAGAAACATCTGTTCCTGTAATCCCCATTGCACAACCAACGTCTGCCGCTTTAAGAGCAGGAGCATCATTAACACCGTCTCCTGTCATAGCAACAACTTGATTGTGTGCTTGTCAAGCTTTAACAATACGTAATTTGTCAGATGGGTTTACACGAGCATATACAGATATGTTTTTAACTTGTTCTAATAATTGTTCATCACTCATTTCTGCTAATTGTTTTCCATCAATTGCAATATCTCCATCTTTGAAAATTGATAAGCTTTTTGCAATTGAAATAGCAGTTGTTAGGTGATCACCTGTAATCATAACTGTTTTGATTCCAGCTGCAGTAGCTTCTTCGATTGAAGCTTTAACTGAAGCTCTAGGTGGATCAATCATTCCAATTAATCCTAAGAATACTAAATCGTTTTCATCTTCAACACTAATTGAAGTTGTATCAGGTTTCATTTTTTTGTATCCAACAGCAATAACTCTGATTGAATCGTTTGATCATTGTTCATTGATGTGTGAATATTCGTCAGCTTTGTTTTTTGATTTATCTAAGATTACATCAGGAGCACCTTTTGTAATCATTACTCTACCACCTTCAGGTGTTTCAATTAATACTGACATTGTTTTTCTGTCACTATCAAATGGAAGTGAAGAAATCTTTTTATATCTAGAATAGAAACTATCTTTTGAATTGTTATTTTCAATTCCAAATCTTAAGATAGCTGTTTCAGTAGGGTCTCCGACTTCGTTGTAACCATTTTCAAGTTTTGTAACTTCTGCATCACAACAAGCAACAAATGATGCTAATGTTTGTGATTTAGCTAAGTTTTTATTATTTGGATCAGCTGCTTCAAAGAATTTAACAACTGTCATTTTGTTTTCAGTTAAAGTTCCTGTTTTATCTGAACAAATAATTGAAGTAGAACCTAATGTTTCAACAACAGGGAATGCTTTGATAATTGCATTTTGTTTTGTCATTCTTGAAACACCTATTGCTAAAAGAACTGTTGTGAAAGTAATTAACCCTTCAGGAATTGCAGCTACTGCAAGAGAAATACCAATAACAACAGCGTTTGAGTACACTTGAGGTTCATTTCAAGTGTTTGAAATTGTGTTTGTTAAAACAATTTGTAAGATTGTTGTTAAAAACAATAATACAACGCCAGCGATTCCGAAGATTTTACTTAATTTGTTTAATTTAATTTGTAATGGCGAAAGTTGAACTTCTTGTTCTTGGATAGATGAGTTAATCTTTCCGATTTCTGTGTTAGCTCCAATTGCTTTTACAAGTGCAATTGCTCTACCATTTACAACGTATGTACTTGAGTAAATTTGATTGTATCTGTCACCTAATGGTAAAGATTCAATGTTTTGAATAGTTCCAACTTTTTTATCTACAGCAAGTGATTCACCAGTTAATGATGATTCAACTACACTAAGTGAGTAAGATTCAACTAATTCAGCATCAGCAGAGATGTAATCTCCAGCTTCAACTACAATTAAATCACCAATTGTAACTTGTGATGATGGAATAATAACTGTTTTTCCATCTCTTATAACTTTAGCCATAAGCTCATTAGATTTAGCTAAGGCAGCTACAGCTTGATCGCTCTTGATTTCCTGATAAGTTCCAAGCATAGAGTTAAGTGCTACAACTACTAAAATGATGAATGGTTCAATATATGCAATAGCGATTTCACTAGTTGTTTTTAATCTATCATCAACGTGTTCTCAAATAGTAACACCAAAACTAAATGCAGCAGCGATTAAAAGAATGATGATCATAAAATCTTTAAATTGATTTAAGAAAATTAAAAATATGTTCTTTTTCTTTTTAGTTTCAATTGTGTTTAAACCAAATTGTTGATTTCTTTTAAGTGCTTCCTCAGAACTTAAACCAAGTTTTAAATCAGTTTTTGTTAAGTTTTCCATTTTTTCTCCTTTCTTATGTAATTTAACTTATAAATAAGTTAAATAATTATACCTTTTGTTCCTGATTTGCTAAATTTAATATTTTGAAGCTACAAAATACTAAAACCACTAGTACATAGACTTAAAAGTCTTTAACTAGTGGTCAATTATTAAAGGTTTTTCCTGCTTTATTTAGATTTTGATAATGTTGATAAATCTAAATTTAAAGCAATTTATTCTTCTTTTTCTTCTTCGTTCTTGAAGTTATTAAATAAATTATCTACATCTAATGGTGACATTGAAAATTCTTTATCGTCTTCATATGAATCATAGTCATATGTTGAATATGGTTCATTGAATCTATTTATTAAATAAGCTCCATCGTCATTAAGAATAGAGTATCTAATATTATTAGAATGTAAGTAGTTTTCTAAAGTAGTTTTTAAAATACCAGTACCTTTACCTGTGATGAACATAATTTGGTCAACTTTACCAGTTTTATAATCAAACAAATTGTTTGTAATTACAATTAGAGCCTCTTCAGCTAATAAACCGTGTAAATCAACTACTCTCATACTCTAATTTTAATTCCTGCGTTTTTCATTATGTCTAGAGCAAAGTTGTTGAATTTATCTCCATTATGTTCAGGAGCATCATATGTATCAGTTGCATTTGAATAAACTATGACTTTTTTATCTGAATTTATTTTGTTCAAGTAAATTTTTAAACTTAAAGCAAGTTGCATAACACAAATATCTGTACAACAACCTACAAGCACAAATTCATCATATTGATCTCATAAGTTCATTGGAATATCATAAAACCCATTTGTAGTATTTTTATAATAAACTTTTTGAACATATTCTTGTAATTCAGGAACTATTTGTGATTCTTTATCATTAGCCAAACAGTGAATTGGATAAGTTTTCATTTCTAAATCATCTTCAGAGTGATGGTCGCATATGAAAATATTATGCTCATAGTTTTGCAACATATCTTCTATAGTAGGAATAATGTTATTTATTCTACTTGAAGATAATTTTCCTTCTTTAGCAAAACCGTTAAGCATATCTATTACTATTAATAAACTTTTTTTATTCATCTTATTGTTCTTTTTGACAAACAGGACAGAATGATGTTCCTCTCCCGTTTGGTTTAAAGTCTAATTTAACTTTTTGAACAATTCCTTCTTTACATACTAAGCAACGTTTATTAGCTCTGCTATAAACTCTTAAATAGTTTTGATAATGTCCAACCACACCATTAACTGACGCATAAGTGTGAACTGTGCTACCACCTGCTTTGATACTGTCGTCCATAATGATTTGTGCATTTTTTAAAAGTTCTTTAAGTTGTTCTTTAGTTACTTTGTTGCATTTAGTCATTGGGTAAATTTTAGATGCAAATAAAGACTCATCTGCATAAATGTTACCAATACCTAAAACAAGTTGTTGATCTAATAATGCAGCTTTAATTGAAATGTTTTTTCTTTGTAATTTTTCATATAAAGCATCAACATCTACATCTTTAGGTAACTTAGCTAACTTTTTAATTTCATAAACACTTCTTTTGTCAGTGTTTGCAAAGTATTCAATTGATCCGAACATTCTTGGATCAACAAAAACAAAACATAAGTTGTCAGATAAATAAAATTCAACAATTATATGATTTACCATTTTCTTTAAGTCTGCTAAATGTCGTTGTTCTACAACATAAAACATACCTGACATTCTTAAATGGATAACCATTTTAGAATTGTCATCTAAATAAATTGTGATGAATTTACCATAGTTTTGAATTTGGATAATTTTCTTATCAGTAACTGATTTTACAAACTCATCTAAAGGTACATTTTTAATAATTTTAGAAACATTAATTTGTACATTTTTGATAGTTTTGTTTAATATTTTTTTATTTAATTGTTCTGTGATTATAGTCACTTCAGGGTATTCTGGCATTTTTACCTCCATTTTTTTAGGGTTAAAAGTTTCTTAAATAAATTTAAAAAAAAATTAATTTAGTATATATATTTTACTCTATAAGAGTAAAATTAAAATATGGAAAGATCAAAATATAAAGATATTTTCCTAGTATCTACAGATACAGTACCTGGACTCGGTGGTTTTCTTTCTTCTGAAACATTAGAAGCACTTTATGAACTTAAACAAAGACCATTAGATAAAAAGATGGTAATTGTTATAGGTTCATTAGAACAAGCTCAAGGATTTGCGCAATGAAATGAAGAAGCAAATGCATTTGCCATTCATAAATGACCTGGAGCAAATACAATTATTGTAAATGATCAAGGTTTCAGAATGCCAGCTTGCAAAGCATTTCAAGAGTTCTTAATCAAAAATGGTCCAATGTATTTAACAAGTGCTAATTTATCAGGACAACCAGCTTCGAAAACTTTAGAAGAAGCTAAAGCACAATTTCCAATGATCCAAAATGTTATTGACTTCTGTGAAGGAACAGGAACACCAAGTACAATTTATAATTTAGATACTAGAGAAACTATCAGACGTTAAAATGTCTATAAAAAACTCAAAAATAGAACTTTTGTCAAAGTTTTGTTTTTGGTTTGCGTTTTTATAATAACTGCTTCCATTAAATGAATTTATATATGAAATTATTTTGTGCATATTTTAGTTAGTCTTCTTGACTAACTTTTTTATTTTCCTTATTAATAATATATTATTAATAATTCTTTTAACTTTTTGTTTTAAGTGTTAAAATATTTTTGACTAAAAATAGTCCACATCATACTTAATATTTTGATGTTTTTAATTTATTAAATTTAGGAGGAAAAAATGACACCACACATTCACGCTAAAAAAGGCGAAATAGCTAAAACAGTTATTATGCCAGGTGACCCATTAAGAGCAAAATTTATTGCTGAAACATACTTAGATGAAGGGTTCAAATTAGTTAATACAGTTAGAAATATGTTTATGTACACAGGTACATACAAAGGAAGACCAATCACTGTAGCAGCTAGTGGAATGGGATGTCCTTCAATCGGGATTTACTCATACGAATTATTCAAATTTTATGATGTAGATAGAATTATTAGAATTGGTTCAGCTGGATCATACAAAGCTGACTTAGGACTTTACGAAGTTGTTTTAGCATCAGAAGCTTTTGCTGACGCTGATGCATTTAGAAGAATTGCTTTAGGAAAAGAAGGAAACATTTCATTACCTTCAGCAAGATTAAACGAAGAAATTAAAGCTATTGCTGCTTCACAAGGAACAAAAATTACTGAAGGAAGAGTACATTCATCAGATATATTCTACTCAGTTGTTCCACTTGAACAAAGAATTGAAGAAACACAATCAGTTTGTGTTGAAATGGAATCATTTGCATTATTCACAAATGCTGAAGCTACAGGAAAAGAAGCTGCTTGTTTATTAACAATTTCAGATAACTTAATTACACACGAAGAAACATCAGCTGAAGAACGTCAAACAGCATTTACAAAAATGATGGAGATTGCTTTAGAATTAGCAAAATAATATGCGTGTAGTAGATATTATTGAGAAAAAACGTTTAAATCACGAACTAACAAATGAAGAAATTGAATTTTTAATTAATTCATACGTTAGAAGTGAAGCACCAGATTACCAAATGAGTGCATTCTTAATGGCAGTTATGTTCAATGGAATGAACTCAAGAGAAATTGCAACAATGACAAAATATATGATGCATTCTGGTGAAGTTATGAACTTATCAGCTATTCCTGGTATTAAAGTTGACAAACACTCAACAGGTGGAATTGGAGATAAAACAACTTTAGCAGTAGGACCAATCGTTGCTGCTTTAGGAGCTCCAGTTGCTAAAATGAGTGGTAGAGGACTTGGACACACAGGTGGAACTATCGATAAATTAGAAACAATTCCAGGTTTCACAGTTGAATTATCAGAAAAAGAATTTATCGAACAAGTTAAAGAACACGGTATTGCAGTTATTGGACAATCTGCATCACTTGTTCCAGCTGACAAAAAATTATATGCATTAAGAGATGTTACAGCAACAGTTGAATCTATTCCACTTATTGCTTCATCTATTATGTCTAAAAAATTAGCAACAGGTTCAAATGCTATCTTACTTGATGTTAAATGTGGAAATGGTGCTTTTATGAAAAATGAAAAAAGCGCTATTGCATTAGCTGAAACAATGATTAGCATTGGTAAAGAACTTAATGTAGACACAAGAGCTGAAATTACAAATATGTCAAGACCAATTGGTCGTGAAATCGGTAACAAAAATGAGGTTCTTGAAGCTATTAGAACTCTTGAAGGAAAAGGACCTGAAGATTTCAATGAATTAGTTTACTCATCTTGTGCAACAATTTTAGAACAAGCTAAAATTGCTAAATCACACGATGAAGCACTTAAAATGGTTGATGAAGTTATTAAAAACGGAAAAGCTCTTGAAAAATTCTATGAATTTGTAAGAGTACAACATGGTGATGCAGAAGCTCTTAAATCACCTACATTCTGAAATCCTAAATACAAATTAGAAGTTATTTCAGAAGACGAAGGATACTTAGAAATCTTTGACGCTTTAACATTTGGTATTGTTTCAATGAAATTAGGTGCTGGAAGAAAAACAAAAGAAGACAGCATTGACAATGAAGCCGGAATTACATTGAACAAGAAAACAAATGAAGAAGTTAAAAAAGGTGATGTATTATTCACATTATATTCATCAAACCCAATCGATGTTGAATTAGTTAACGAACTTAAACAAGGATACAAATTCAATAAAGAAAAAGTTGAAAACAAAATTATTATTGCTAAATTACAATAATTACATTAAACACTTAATTTAAATAGTTAAATTTAAACAAAGGATAAAATGAATTACAACAAATTAATCGATCATACTTTATTAAAAGCTGAGGCGCAAAAAAAAGACATTGATAAATTAATCGACGAAGCTATTAAATATGACTTTGCTACAGTTTGTGTTAACTCAGGATGAGCAAAATACGCAGCTGAAAGATTAGCAGGAACAGGAATTGGTGTTACTGTAGTTGTTGGTTTCCCTTTAGGAGCTAACATTACAGCAGTTAAAGCACATGAAGCTAAATTAGCTATCGAACACGGTGCTACAGAAATTGATATGGTTATGGCTATCGGACGTTTCAAACAAGGAGACTACGAATACGTTCTTAACGACATGAAAAAAGTTAAAGAAGCTTGTGGAGATAAAGTTCTTAAAGTTATTATCGAAACAGCTTTATTATCAGAAGAAGAAATCAGAAAAGCAACTGAAATCGTTATGAAATCAGGTGCTGAATTCATCAAAACTTCAACAGGAACAAGCTTCCGTGGTGCATCATTAGAAGATGTTAAAATTATGAAAAGCGTTTGTGGAGACAAATTACTTATCAAAGCAGCTGGAGGAATTGCAAACATTGATGATTTAATCGCAATGTACGAAGCTGGAGCCACAAGATTTGGAACAAGTCGTTCAATCGCTATTGTTGAAGGAAAAACTTCTAAAGAAGGATACTAATCCTTTAATAATTATCAGATCACTATCATAAGATGGTGATTTTTTAATGCGCTTTATTCAATTTAAGTTCACATTTGACTAAATTTACTAAATAAATGAGGTGCGAAATGAAAAATAAAGAAAAACTTATAGATTTATTTGAAGTTCACGAAATCAGTGATGATTTATTCGACTTCTTATTTAAAAAATCGAAAATGACTGATAAATTAATTATGCCAATCTTACAAGTGGGTGATGAATACTTATTCTGTGAGGTTAAACACAAGAAATTCAGATTAGACAGTGATATGGGTGTACTTTTATATACTGCAGATGGGTTAACTGATTATGAACTTAATGTAAACACAATATTTAAAATTAAAGAAGATATCTTATTTAAGAATTCATACAACATTAATCACGAAGTACTACATAAGAAAATTAGTGAGTTTAATGAATTGGAAATTCTACAAATCATTCACGATAAGGTTATGGACAATCTAAGAAATGTAAAAGTAATTCAAATCAATCGATTAAACAATCAAATTTAGTCAAGTTAAACACAAGAAACACTAAAATTAGATTAAAAAACATCTTAACAACTACGTTAAGATGTGTTTGATTATGTAATTATATTCATTTAAGTGCAATAGCTGTAATTAAGACAGCTACTAATGCAATTAATAGAACTAAAGAGAAAACAGCTAGTATATATGCTAGTCTATTTTTCTTATATCTTTTAACAGATGTTTCGTCTTTAACATTCTCTTCGATTACTAAATCAACTAATTGAGTATATTTTTTCTCTGATTTGATTGTTGAGTAACCTGGTTTTTTAGCATTTTTCTTTTGTCTAGGCATCGTAACCTTCTTTTGGAGTTATCATAATAGCAAAAGCTTCAGGACCTGTGTGAACTGAAATAACACTTGAAGTAAGTTGCTCATTAACAAGTGTAATTGAGTGTTTTTGCGCTTGTTCTTGAACTAATTTATTAACTTTTTCGTCTATACCGTGCATTCAAGTAAAAACGTAATCTTCTGGCTTATCAACTACTTCCATTACTTTTTCAAATAGTTTTTTAATAGCGCCTGATGAAGTTAATTTGAATGAAACAAATGAAACTGCATCATTTTTATCATATGAAAGGACAGGGTAAATGCTTACTTTTGAAGCGATAAACTTTTTAACTGATGATAATCTACCACCTGAAATTAAATATTTTAAGTTCATAGGGAGTAAGAATGTGTGTGATTTATGATTTAGTTTAGCAAGATGATTGATAATAGATTGAACTTCTAAGCCTTGCTCACTTAGTTTTTTAGCATATTTAGCTGCATATAATAATTGAACACCTGCAAAGTGGTTATCAACTACATGAATGTTTTTATATTCATTAGACATAGCTGCAACGTGATTTGGTGTAGAAGATAATTTAGATGAGATACCTAAATAAATAACTTCTTTGTTTTCCTCAGCAGCTTTTTTAACTGTGCTTTGAAGGATATCTAATTTTGGTGATGAAGTTTTAATATCCGTAGCAGCAGCAAGCTGCTCTAAAACTTCAAGGGGGTCAACTATACCATCTTGATAAACTTTTTTATCAATTTCTATCTGTAATGGTAAATAATAAAATCCGAGAGCTTCTGCTTCGGTTTTTGAGATTCCTGAAAAGGAATCGATAATAATACCTATTTTTTCCATGAAGTAAATTATATAGCAATTTATTGTAAAAAAGTCTTATATATACATAAAATGTATATATAAAAATATATGCATTTTTAGTAATAATTTAGTTTTATTTTTTCACTAAAATGCCTTGTACACTATGCTAAAAGTATTTTCACACGTGTATATGTATATTATATGTATATATAATATAAAAAATATTTAATAATAATTATATTTACAATATAATTATTACTATGACTAAACAAATGACAAAGATTATTTTTCTAACTATTATTACGTTAGGTTTAATATGAATTAAATGAAACAAAGAAAAGAAAGCTAAGAATACTATTTACCAAAGTAACAAGCTTCCTTTCAAAATTGAACAATTAGTTAGTGCTCTAGGTACTAAAGAAAATATTGATAACTTTGAAGTTAAAATAAGTAGACTGGTTGTAACAGTTAAATCAAACAACAAAGTTGATACAGAAGTTTTAAAGGAATTAAAAGGTGTAAGTGGAATTTTATTATCTAGTTCTAAAGTATCTATAACACTTGGTGAGTATGCTAATGAAACATTAAGACAATTAGAACAACAAGTAAAATAATGAGGTTACAAAATGAGTAAAGAACAAAACAAATATAAGATTATTCTAGATAACTTATTAGATATTTCGCAGACTGACTCTTCTATATTTACTAAAATACAAAATAAATATTTTTATGACTTGTATTCGCTTATAGGAGATAAAAACTGAGATACGTTTTATAACAATGAAACATTTCAAATAAGTGCGCTAGACAATAATGTAATTACTTTGATTGAAAAGATTTCTAATATATCAGGACCTGATAACTTGGTCTTATATTTAGAAAGTAAACTTGATGTATTGCATCATTTAAAAATTAAAGTTAATTTAGAAAACGTACAACAAGATTGAGAATACTACAAGAAAAAGATTTTAAATGACTTACAGTTAATGTTGCAAAAGTCAATCACACAATGAAAATTGTTAGATGACAAAGTAACTAATATTCTTGATGAAACAAATATTTGACCTTTATACATAGGTTTTCTATTTATTTCACTTAAGAAAGATGACAAATTCATTTATGCTCCTTTATTCTTAAAACAAGCTTCAATTGATTTTGTAAATGGTAAACCAATTATTAAATCAGATGGCGATATTAAAGTTAATGAAAAACTTGTATTCTTCTTAAACAATAATGATTTCAAGATTTCTATTGACGCAGAATTTAAGGATTACAAGATTTCTACTTTAATTAATAAGTTACAAGAAGATTGAAACGATTTATTTGATTTACCAGTTTCACTTAAAAAGCCTTTTGAAAAAATCTCAAATCCTGAGGAAGAAATTACTAATGAAAACATTAAATTCCATCCAGGCGCTGTTTTAGGAATTTACCAACCTTGAGGTGGGTATGCTAGAAACAGAATGAAAGAGATTGCTCAAAAAGATGAAATTGATAACATCATCAAAGTTGAGTTTAATAAAAACATTTATAAAGCTACAGTTGAGCATAATACATATAGAGATAACACAGGATTAATCAAGATAACAGATTCAAACTTATCTCAAGATAAAGCTATCGTGAGTTCAATGCTTCAAAACACTGTTATTTGAGGTCCACCTGGTACAGGTAAATCTCAAACAATAGTTAATATATTAGCTAACATCTTAGTAAGAAAGAAAACAGCAATTGTTGCTTCACAAAAGAGAGCTGCACTTGAAGTTATTAAAAATAGATTAGATGATTTATCTGCATTCTGCTTATTTATATTAAATACAAAGAATACAAACAGAAAATCATTCTATGAACCTATTAAAAAATACTTAGATATGCTTGAAAACTTTAGTGGAACAAATGGATTCCATCCTTTGAATGTTATTTCAGAAAGCGAAATTAACTTTATAGATGCTGCTTCTGAATATCTAAATGATTCACTTGCGAAAGATGTTTTATTAACTTACTACTACTTTGCATCACAAAAGCAAGATTTCGATCATTTAACAGACATCGAGTTTCTATTATCACTTCCAAAAGATGTTAAATATCCAATTGAACCAACAAACCGTCAAACAGCTAAAGAATTACTTAAATTAAGTAAATATAAATATTTACCTTTTGTAAAAGAATATAGAAGACTAAAAGAATTAGGTAACTTAATTGACGAAAAATTGCCTACATTCAATGGTTCATTAAATGATTTAATGAAATTTGTAAACACAATTGGATTTGAGCACATTAATTCAGAACACAGTCCATTTAAAAAACTTAATAATTTAATTACAGCTTACAAAAACATTCAACCTAGACCACAAAGAATGAGTATAGAAGAAGTCAGAGACTTTGTAGCTCACTTAATAGTCGCTAGAATTAATAAATTTGACGAAAAACTTAAAAAAGAATATAGAGAATTTGCTCAATCAGTAAGAATTCAAAATTTAGAACCTTACAGATTTGTAAAAAAATTCACTGGAATGATTAAACAATTATTCCCAATTGTAGTTGCTACACCTAACACAGATTTATCAGGTTGATCTAAAGAAGAATTTGATTATGCAATCCTTGATGAATCAAGTCAGATTTTCATTGAAAATGCCATTCCAATTCTTTATTTAGCAAAATTCAAAATCTTTGCTGGTGACACAGAGCAAATGAAACCGACTTCTTGATTCGTGCAACGTATTACAGATGATTCGATTTTCGGTAAAGTTGAATCAGTTCTAGATTATGCACTTTCATTAGGAGTTCATAATGTTATGCTTGATAAGAATTACCGTTCAAATCACGCTGAACTTATGGGGTTCTCATCAAAAACTTTCTACCAAAGTAAACTTAACGTTTTAGATGCTGCTAATGCTTGAAATAATGAACCAATTGAAGTTTACCAAGTAGATGGTTCTTGAGACCAAAACAAAAACATCGTTGAAGCTAAATTAGCTATAGACAAAGTAATAGAAAATATAGATAAATATAAGAAAATAATTCTTTTATCATTTAACGTTAAACAAAGTAATTACATAACAGAATTGATTTACAATCAATATCCATTACTTGAAAAAGCAATTCACAGCAAGAGACTTTTAATCAGAAACATTGAAAACATCCAAGGGGACGAAGCTGACTTAGTTATTGCAACAATTGCTTACGATAAGAACACAAAATTATCATCTACATATGTTTCACGTCCAGGTGGTAAAAATGCTCTTAATGTTGCGATTTCACGTGCTAAAGAAAAAATGATTATCATCAAGACAATCAAATCTGAAGATATCATTTTAACACCTGAAATATCTGACGATATTAGAGTGTTCAAATCTTGACTTCAATTCTTAGAAAAAGAATCAGAACAAAGAAGAATTGAAATCAAAGAATCATTTGATCAAAACCATTATTCAATTTCAAATACTAAACTCAAGGACGACTGATTTAAAAACTTAGTATTTAACAGAATTAAAAGTGCAATTGCATATGATCCAAACTTTGAAGTGTTCAAAGATTACATAGTTGGTTCATTAGATATAGACATTGTAGTTACATACAACAAAATACCATTCAAATGTATTTCATTTGACACAATGTACTATGCAAATTCAAAAGAAAACTTCGTGTCTTTATATGATGCAGTTAAATTCTTAAAATCTAAATCATATGATGTGGAAGTTGTTACACCTATTAACTGAATTTGAATTCAAAATCAAATCGATAGTTGATTTACGCCTGCAAAAACAAAAGAGTTTAAATCAACTTCAAAAGGTCAAGTAACAAATACTTACACAATTAACAAAACTGCAGAACACGAAGTTGCTAGAGAACCACAAGTACAAAATCAAATTTTAACTGCACAAATCACAATTGAACCAATTGCTGAAGAAGTAGATGAAGTTGATTTAAATATTAATGATGAACAAATAATCGAAGCCGAAGAACAACCTGCAGAGCAAGTTGTAATTCTCTCAGATGAAAAAGTTGAACCTATAACAGAGACTGTTGTAGAGAAAAAAATCTTTAACTTTGATTCATCTGATGAGGATGATGAAGAAGAAGAAGAAGAAGAAGAAGAATTTATGGAGAGTAAAACTTCAGAAAGTATTCAAAAACAAAATAAACCTGAAGAAGTCGAAGACACACTTGAAGAAGAAATTGATTCAGAAGATCAATTAGTTGAGAAATCAAACTCAGAAAATGATAATAAAATAAAAACTCAAAATGATTCAGATGTTTATGAAGAAATCTGAACATTTGAAAACAATGAAGTTTCAAATGATAATATTGAAACTGAACAAATAATAGAAGATATACAAAATAAAGAAGTTAATGAAGAACCCTTTGCTGTAGACGAAATAGTAATTAAAGAAGAACAAACAACAGAAGAACCATTCATTAACCAAAGTGAAATTGATTCATCATTTGATGATATTTTCCAAATCAAACCAGAAAATATAGAAGAACAAATAACACAAGAATTTGTTGCAGACAGTACTAAAGAACAACAAACTTCTACAGATTCACAAGAATCACAAGTAGATGACCTAGATTACAGCGATGAAGATGATGATAATTTTGTATTAAATTTTGAATCATTCAACCCAAGAGCTGTTACAAAAGAAGAACAAATAACACTTGATAAAGTTGAACAAGCAGAAGAAGTGTTAAATAAGAAAAAATCTCATATAATTCATCCGACGATGCAAGATAAAACAGAAGAATGAATTTATGATGGACAATACGATGACTTTTAATAGATAGGAGAACTTATCATGACAATCGAAAAATTTTTAACATTTATGTCTAAGGACGTTAAAAGAAATTTAATTATTCACTTATTTACTTGTCACGAAAAAGAATGTGACGTTTTAGATTTAGTTGACCTTTTAAAGGAAAAACAAGCTAACGTTTCAAAACACTTAGGTGATTTAAGAAGAGACAAAGTGGTAGCTAGAACAAAACAAGGTAAAAAGTCAAAATACTATGTAACAAATGAATTTAAAAAACAATATGGTTACTTAGTTGAAGAAATTATGGAACACTCAGATCCTGCTTTACTTGACAGAATGGCTTGCAAATGTTTTGCAGATGGACACGTAATGGAAGTTGGAGAACACAATCACAACTTAAAATACGTTTCGAGCGTAAACAAAAAATAATATGCAAAAACCAATTCCAAAAATTACTTTCTGAAAATTGACAAAAGGCGTTCGAATATATGGTCTTTTGTCTATTTTTACAATTTTAGTAGAAGTTTTAATGCAGGTATTTTTACCTGATGTTTCAAAAGATGTAATTAATGCATTGCAAAACAATACTGCTGATATTAATTTTGTACTACAAAAAGGAGCTATTCTAATAGCTCTTGCTCTTGTTGCGCTTCTAACAGGTATATTAGGTGCATATTTTTCAAATATTGCATCCACTAGATATGCTCGAAACATAAGAAATGCAATAATTAAACAAGTTAATGAATTTTCATTTGAAGATATTGACCATTTTACAAATGGTTCTATCTTAAATAGATTGAATATAGATGTGAATAATGTTCAAATGTCATTTAGGTTCATAATCGGAACTTTTATTAGGTTACCTATTATCTTCTTATTATCACTTACAATGTCAATTAAACTATCATTGACTTTATCATCTATATTCTTAGTAACATTACCAATATTATGTAGTTTCTTTGTTTTGATCTGATTTATTAGTTTCCCTAAATTCAAACTAATGTATAAACAATATGATTTATACAATCAAAAAATTCAAGAAAACTTAAACAGCATTAGAACAATCAAATCATATGTAACTGAAAACTCAGAATACAACAAAGTCGCATCTTTAGCTAATACACTTAAAGATACTAATATTAAAGTTAATAAGTACTTAACTTTTAACAGCTTATTAATTAATGGAATAATTTATAGTTCATTTATTACACTTGCAATAGTTGGAACACAATTGTATTTAGGACAAAAAATTCAAATTGGAACAATTATGGCATTTGGTTCATACATTTGAATGGTGTCAGGTTCTCTAATGGGAATTATGAACGTTTTAAGTCAAATTTTAATGTCAATTCCTGCTTCGAAAAGAATTAAAGAAATTTTAAATTATGTTCCTACTGTATTAGATTCAAAAGATGCAATCAAACACGATGTAATTGGCGACATTGAATTTAAGAACGTTTCATTTGCATATACAAATTCAAGCCATCAAGCACTCAAAGATATTAACCTTAGAATTCCAGCTAATAGTTCATTTGGTATTATTGGACAAACTGGTTCAGGAAAAACTACGCTTATTAACTTAATACCTAGATTTTATTCGGTTAAAGATGGAACTATTTTAATTGATCGGATTAACATTAATAAGATTCAAAAAGATAATCTAAGACAACAAATTTCTGTTGTATTTCAAGATTCAACTTTATTTAAAGGAACTATTAGAGAAAATATGCTTTTTGCTAATCCTGATGCAACTGATGAGCAAATTTATCAAGCATTATCAGAAGCAAACATTTATGACTATGTCTATGGATTAGAAGATAAATTAGATCACGTAGTAGAACAAAGAGGAAGAAACTTCTCTGGTGGTCAAAAACAAAGATTAGCAATTGCTCAATCATTACTTAAAAAACCTAAAATCTTAATTTTAGATGACTCAACATCAGCGCTTGATTCTAAAACAGAAAATCACGTGAAAAATGCTGTGTCAAAATTACAAAATTGCACCAAAATTATCATTGCACAAAAAATTATTTCAATCAAAGATTGCGACAATATCATCTTGTTACAAGATGGAAAAATCCAAATTCAAGGTAATCACGAGTATTTACTTAAACATAGTAAATACTATAATGAACTATACCAATCACAACAAAATGCAGGAGGTTTAGATGAGGTCGATGCAATCATTTAAATCACCTAATCACAATCTTAATTTAAAACTAACTAAAGAAGAAAAGTTAGATTCATTTAAGAAGTTAGTATCTTTATTATGAAAACATAATAAAGGATGATTGCTTTTAGCTTTCACTTTAGTTATATTTAGTGCAATGGGCAATATATATAACCAACTATTTTTAGGATATGTAATAGTTGACAAATTATTGTTAGGGACAAATCCATTTAATGAAGATAAGTTTTACATAATTATTTGTGTATCTGGACTTATTTTCTTAACAAGTATTATTTGTGATTTTATAGCTAATAGAATAATGATATCTATTACCTATAAAACAATGACTAAACTACGTTTGGGCTTGTATGAGCATATACAAACTTTACCTATTAAATACTTTGATTCTAAATCTAAAGGTAATCTGGTATCTAGATTTACTTCAGATATAGATACACTTAGAATGTTTTTATCAAGAACAATAATTACAATTATTCAATCCTTTATAACTTTAACTGTATCACTTATAATCTTATTTGTACTTAACTGATTACTTAGTTTAATAATGGTTACTTTAACAATACTAATAGCACTTAGTGCATACATTATTAGTAAAAAATCAAGTAAGTACTTTGTTAATAAACAAAAAAATAACGGTCAAATAACAGGTTATGCAGAAGAAGTTATTTTAGGACTTAAAACTATTAAAATGTATGGCCAAAGCGTTAATGTAGTTAAGAAGTTCTCTGATATTAATAGCACACTAACTAAAAACAGTTTTAAATCTGAATTTATTTCTTCAATCATATGGCCTTTATCAAAGAACTTAAGCAACATTGCTTATGCTCTTGTTATTATGATTGGAGCAATTGTTGTTATCACAAACCAATCAGGTAACGGAGTTGCTCTAGGATTAACAATCGGTATTGTTGTTTCATTTTCTCAATCAGCTAAAAGTTTCTCAGGCCCAATTTCAACAATGACTCAAACAGTAAGCTCATTTATGCTTGCGTTAGCTGGTTCAAAAAGAGTTTTCGATATATTAGCTCAAAAAAGTGAAATTAATCAAGGAACTATCAAATTAGTTAAAGTAATTAATGAAAATGATAAATACACTGAAGTTAATTTAAATGATAAAGATGGTTTCTATGCTTGAAAAACACAAGTAGGAAATCAAATCATTTACCAAAAAGCACAAGGTAAAATTGAATTTAAAAATGTATATTTTAAATACAATGAAAATGATGAAAAATACACATTAAAAGATATTAATTTTGTAGCTAATCCAGGAGATAAAATTGCATTTGTTGGACCGACTGGTGCTGGAAAAACAACAATAGTTAACTTAATAACTAGATTTTATGAAGCAACTGATGGAGTGATATTGTATGACAATATACCTATTGAGAATATTGATAAACATTCTCTTAGAAAATCTATTGGTTATGTGCTTCAGGAAACAAGATTGTTTACAGATACAATTCAAAATAATATAACATATGGTTCTGATTTATATGACGAACAAATGCTATCTAATGTTTCGAGAACAACTAATTTGGTTGAACATATAGAAAAACTAGATGATAAATACTCAACTATGTTAACTAATTCAAGTTCTAATTTATCTCAAGGCCAAAAACAACTTATTTCTATAGCTAGAGCTAGCTATAAAAATCCAATAGTTTTAATATTAGATGAAGCAACATCTAATATTGATACACATACAGAATTCCAAATAGAAAAAGCAACCGATAAGTTGCTTCAAAACAAAACATCATTTATCATAGCTCACAGATTAAGCACAGTTAAAAATGCTACTAAAATAATTGTTATAAATGATGGACAAATCATTGAACAAGGTTCTCACGATGAACTTATAAAAAATAAAAATCTATATGCTCAACTATGAGAATATGCTTCAAACAAATAGCAGGAAAAAACAATTTCTTGCTATTTTTATATATAAAAATAGAGAGCTTAACAAATCACAATAATAAACATTTCGTTGACAATTAATCAGTGCTATGCAAATAGTGCTGATTTTTTATATCTTTTTTAAGTTAATTAATTAAATAAAGATATAAAAAATAACAAGGACTAAACTGGGACACTAAAAATGGACAGAAGGTTTAATTAGACATAATAACACCTCAATGATGTTGGGGTGTTTTT
>NZ_JBLWID010000005.1:0-29012 GCF_048381515.1 Mycoplasma sp. 4463 | reverse complement strand
TTAAAAAAATAAAAATGTATAATTAATAAAATTTATTTTATTAATTAACTAAAAGGGTGTTATGAACAATAAAAATCTAGCAAATTTAATCAGACCAACTAAATTAGAAGACATTGTCGGACAAAAGCACGTTGTTAAATTACTTGAAAAAGTTGTTGCAAACAAAATAACAACAAGTTTTATTTTCTTTGGTGAATCAGGAACCGGTAAGACAACAAGTGCAATGATTTTGGCTAACCAATTAGGTCTTAAGTATGATTTATTTAACGCATCAGTTGATAATAAAGATAAATTAATTAATATTTTGAAAAATAATGATGTAATCATCATTGATGAAATACATAGATTAAATAAAGATAAGCAAGACATTTTGTTATCTTATCTAGAATTTGACAAGATTATTGTTTATGCAACTACAACAGAAAACCCTTACTTTAAAGTTGTGCCTGCTCTAAGAAGTAGGATGCAAATTGTGCAGTTTTTTAAGATTTCAGAAGATGAAATCGCAGAGAAACTTAATCAAATTGTTAAAGAAAGTTTTCCTAACTATTTAATTAGTATGGACGTTCTAGAAAACTTAGCTAGATTTTCTTCAGGAGACTTAAGATTAAGTATTAACAATTTACATATGCTCATTTTATGTTCTGATCCAGGTATAGAAATTACTAAAGAGCAACTGAAACAAGTTATTCCAAATATTAACTTCTACAGTGATTTGAATTCAAGCGCACATTACAACAATTTATCTGCATTTCACAAATCACTTAGAGGTTCAGATGTAAATGCTGCACTATATTATGGGATGTTAATTTTAAAAAGTGGAGATGTTGATGGATTATTCAGGAGAATGATTTGTGCGTCATATGAAGATATTGGTCACGCTTCACCGAATGTAAGCTTAAGAGTGCTAAATGCAATTGAAGCTTTTGAGCGGCTAGGAATGCCTGAAGGAAAATTACCAATTGCTTTTGCAATTATTGATATTGCACTGGCACCAAAAAGTAACTCAACATACATTGCAATCGAAAACACAGAGGAAATCTTAGATTCAGGACAAATTTATCAAATACCAAAACATTTAAGAGATTCACATTATGCATCAGCGGTTAAATTAGGTGATGGAGTTGATTACAAATATCCACATAACTACTGAAACAATTATGTCAATCAGCAATATTTACCAAAAGAATTATCTAAAGCAGAATTTTATTTTGCTGGATTAAATGAAAACGAACAAAAATACAAAAAATATTGACAAAAAATCAAGGAAGCAATTAAGGAGGATTAGATGAATTTAAAATTAGAAAACATTAATTCATTAGAAGATCTTAAAATAGCAAAAGCAAGTGTATTTTCAAACGAAGGAGAAATTTACAAACTTCAACAAGAATTAAAAACAGCCCCAGTTGAACAAAAGAAAGAAATCGGACAAAAAATTACAATTCTTAAAAAAGAATATGAAGATTTCTTTAAGTTAGCTGAAGAAAGAATTCAAAAACTTGAAATTGAAAAGAAAATTAATTCAGAATTTATTGACGTAACAATTCCTGTTTTAAAACCTGGAGCATTACACCCAATCACACTTGTTGAAGAAAGATTAAGAGATTGATTTTTCCAACACGGATACTATGAACGTAAAGATGGTGAAATTGTATCTGATGAATATAACTTTAAACGTTTAAATATTCCAGATGATCACCCTGCTAGAGGAATGCATGACTCACTTTACATTACAGAACAAACTTTATTAAGAACACATAATACAGGTATTACTGCAAAAGTTCTTGAAGAAAATCCTAATAAGGAATTTTCAACTTTTGCTATTGGTAAAGTTTACAGAAATGATGAAGATGATGCAACTCACTCACACCAATTTACTCAAATTGACTTTGTTACAGTTGGGAAAGTTTCATTCTCTAACTTAATTTGAACTCTTAAAGATTTACTTTCATATGTTTTAGAAGAAAACGTTGAAATCAGATTAAGACCAAGTTACTTCCCATTCACTGAGCCAAGTGTTGAAGTTGATGTATTTTACAAAAATAGATGAATTGAAATTTTAGGTGCCGGTATGCTTCATCCAAGTGTGTTAGAAATGGCTGGTTTTGATTCATCATTTAACGGTTTTGCAGCTGGTATTGGAATTGAACGTATCACAATGATTAAATACGGTTTTACAGATATAAGAGATTTATACAGAAATGATTTAAGAATAATGGAGCAATTTAAAAATGAAAGATAGTTTTTTAAAAATATTACAGTCAGAAGGTCAAAAACCATACTTTACAAAAATTTTAGATAAATTAAAAGAAGAAGAAACAAATGGAGTTAAAGTTTTTCCACACCAAATGGATTTATTTAAACCATTTGAATTCTTCCAAGTTAATGAAACTAAAGTTATTATCTTAGGTCAAGATCCATACCACACATTAGGTTTAGCTGATGGATTAGCATTTTCAACATACGATGACAAATTTGCTCCATCACTAAATAATATTCTTAAGGAACTTAAAAAAGATTATCCTAAAACAAAATTAGAAACAACTTCACTTGTTTCTTGAGCTAAACAAGGTGTTTTATTATTAAATACAGTTTTAACAGTTGCTCAAAGCAAGCCTGCTTCACACTTCAAAATAGGATGAGAAACTTTCACACACAAAGTAGTTGAGGAAGTAGTTGTGCAAAACCCTAATGTTATTGTAGTTGCGTTAGGTAAAAAAGCACAACAATTCATTAAAGATATAGCAATTAATCCTAAAAACTTAGTTGAACTTGCACACCCAAGTCCATATAGTTACAACAAAGGTTTTGCAGATTCACACTTATTTAAAACTATTAATAAAAAACTTAAACAAAATAATGTAAAACCAATCGAATGAGATTTAACTAAAGGAGGAAAGTAATTTATGATTTTATCTTTAAAACATTTAAATAAATATTTACCAAATATTAAGTTAGATGCAAAAGAAGTAGAAAAAGCATTGAACAACTTAGGTTTAGAAGTTGAATCAGTTTCACCTTTCTCTGACGTTAAAGGTTTAGTATTTGCAAAAGTTTTAGAAGTTTCAGTTAACCCTAATTCAGACAAATTAGATGTAGTTAAAGTTTTAACAAAACAAGGTGAATACACAATTCAAACAAATAATAGAATTTTAAAACCAGGTGACCTTACAATTTGCTTCCCAACAGGTGCATCAAAAGGAAATTTTGTTTTCGCAGACAAAGAAATTAAAGGAGTTTTATCACAAGGAATGTTCGGTGCATGATCTGAAATTGGATATGATAATTCACTTTTATCATATACTGACTCAATTTTAGTTTTACCAAACGATTTTGCTACACTTGAAGATGATGCAATGGAACTTTTAGGTCTTAATGACACACTTATCGAAATTTCAGTAACAGCAAACAGAAATGATGCGAACTCATATTATGTTTTAGCTAGAGAATTAGCTTCATATTTTGATACTGACTTTATAAGCGTATTAAAAGAAACACCAAGTTCATTTACAACACAATTTACAGTTAATAAAAACAAAGCACAACATTTATCATTTACAGAAATTAAAGGTAAAAAAGAAACAACTTTATATGAAAAAATGTTACTTGCAAAACACGGTATCGATACAAAATTTGACTGAGCAGTTAATTTAACAAACTTAACATTAATTAACTATGGTGTGCCTTCTCACGTTTATGATGCTGCAAAATTAGAAAACAATTTAAGTGCAGATTATTATTCAGGAAAATTAGTTATTTTAGGAAATAAAGAAGTTGAATTAAATAATGTTTTAACAATTTTTGCTAACAATAAACCTGTTTCAGTTGCTTGTGCTATGGGTCTAGAAGATACGAAAGCTACAGAGCAAACAAATGATTATTTATTTGAAGTTGGAGTGTTTAAGTCTACAGATGTTAGACATTCATCTAAAGAACTTAAATTAATTTCAAACTCAGCTGCACAAGGTGCAAGAACAATTACACCCGAATTAGCAAGTTTAGCAGTTAAATTCGTCAGATCATACTGCAATGATTTACAAGTCTCAAATACAATTGGTGAATTTGAATTTGATAGCTACAAAGAAATAAAAATTTATAATGAAAAATTAAAAGTTTACTCAAATAAACTAGACAATCAATTAGTTGAATTTAACAAAGCTAAAGATCAATTAAGTAAATTAGGATTTATCTTTGAAGTAGACACTGTTAAAGTTCCTAACTATAGATATGATGTTAACTTATTTGAAGATGTTATGGAAGAATTATTCAGATTCTATTCATACAGCAAGTTTAAAGAAGAAGTTGTTAAAAACGTTCCATTAATTACACAATCAAAAGATAGAACAAAAAATATTATTAGTGGAATGGGTTATTCAGAAGTTAGAACATTTACACTTGTTTCTAAAGAAAAAGCAGACTTTAAAGTTTTAGACTTAAAAGAAACTGTTGGACCTTTATTAACATTCGTTTCTAAAGAAAGAGAATACGTACGTAATTCAATTATTGTTTCATTGCAAGAAGTTGTCGATTACAATCAAAAACGTAAATTAAACTCAATTAACATTTTTGAAGTAGGAATGATCGGGAACTCTAATGAAGTTTTAGGTCTCGCTTCAACAACTAAATCATTCTTTGAAATGAAACAAGATATTATTAATTTTGTAAAATTAGATTTAGAATTTGTCCCTTTAAAAGACAATGCTTTAGTTCATCCAAATGCATCTGCAAAAATTGTTTATATTGACCAAAACACAGGTGCACAAGTTGAATTAGGTTGATTAGGTAAAATTCATCCATCAATTGATAAGACAAATGCATTCTATGCCGAATTATTCACAGATGTGATTAAAAACATCAGAAACAATGAAGCAGCAACTAAATTCAAATCAATTAATACTGAACCATACAAAACACTTGACCTTACATTTGAACTTGCAAATGGTGAGTACATTCAAGATAAAATTAATCAAATTAAATCAGTTTCAGATTGTTTCGGCATTGACCAAATTGATGATTACAAAAAAGAAAATTCACACAATGTAACACTTAGAATTACAGGTTCAAGTGAGCAAATTGAGAAAATAGATTCACACTTTAACAACTAGGAGACCTATGTATTCAGATATTAGTTTAAAAGATAAATTAGTTCAAGATGCAATTAACAATGAACTAAAAAGACAAGAAGATCACATTGAATTAATCGCTAGTGAAAACTATGTTTCAGAAGATGTGCTTAAAGCTCAAGGTAGTGTTTTAACAAACAAATATGGTGAAGGTTACCCAAATAGAAGATATTATGGTGGATGTGAAAATGTTGACGTAGTTGAACAAGCTGCTATTGATAGATTAAAAGCTATTTTTAGTGTTAAATTTGCTAACGTGCAACCTTATTCAGGTTCAGTTGCAAATGCTGCTGCTATTGCATCAGTTGTACCTAGTGGTGGAAAAATTATGGGACTTTCACTTAGTTCAGGTGGACACTTAACACACGGATACAAAATCAGTTTTAGTGGAATTTTCTATGAATCAGTTTCATATGATTTAGGTAAAGATGGAATTTTAGATTATGATGCAATTTTAGAACTTGCTCTAAAAGAAAAACCACACTTAATTATTTGTGGTTATTCAGCTTACTCAAGAACAATTGACTTTGCTAAATTCAGAGAAATCGCTGATAAATGTGGTGCAAAATTACTGGCTGATATAGCTCACATTGCAGGACTTGTTGCTACTGGTGAACACCCATCGCCAGTTGGTTATGCAGATATTATTACTTCTACAACACATAAAACATTACGTGGAGGTAGAGGTGGAATCATTATGACTAATGATGAAGAAATTGCTAAAAAAATCGACAGATGAGTATTCCCTGGATACCAAGGTGGGCCATTATTCCACGCTATAGCTGGAAAAGCTGTAAGCTTTTATGAAGCTATGCAACCTATGTTTAAAGAATATGCAAAAAACATTAGATTAAATGCAGCTAAGTTCTGTAATAACTTCATTAACAAAGGTGCAAAAATTATTTCAGGTGGAACAGACAACCACTTATTTATGATTGATGTTTTATCAACATACAACATTAGCGGTAAACAAGCTGAAGAAATCTTAGGTAAAATCAACATTACATTAAACAAAAACACAATTCCATTCGATACACTTTCACCGTTTGTAGCAAGTGGTATCAGAATTGGAACTGCTGCTATGACAAGTAGAGATTTCACAGAATGAGATAAATTAGCTGACATAATTGATTACACACTTAGAAATTATGAAGTGTTAAGTTCAGAAAATGGAATCGATAAACTAAATGAACTTAAACAAGAAGTTTTAGAATTAACTAAAAAATTCCCAATCAAAAAATCATATTTATAAGATGCAATTGCATCTTATTTTTTACTTTTATAATATTCTCCTAGACTTAAAAGTAAAAAATGTAAATCAAATTTAAATAAGCTAATAAATCTTGAAATTTAACAATCAGACATTGTGTATAATGTTTAGAATTTGTTAAAATAGACAGATAAAATAAAATAAATTTATTTATAAATTTATTAGTATTAATCAAATTTTAAGTTAGTTGGTACATTTGTGAAAAAAAGAATTAAAAAATTAATAATAAGTTTAACTCTCGGAGCTGCTCCGATTCTTTCATTGACTGCAATTTCAGGAATTGTTCAGCAAAGAGTTTCTTGAACAGATGAAAATAAAGCTTATTCAGATGATACACAAACACAATTGAATTTAAGTGATTGAATGGCTGATGTTGATGGGGATAAATTGCTATCAGAGCTTTCTATACCAGGAACTCACGATAGTGGTATGTATGATGGTAGAGGTGTTAAATGATTTTTCGGTTCTGCTTGAGCTAGAACACAGTACAAAAATTTACCTGCTCAATTAAAAATGGGTATTCGTTATTTTGATATTCGTTTAGATAGAAACAATTTAGTTAATCACGGTGGAGCATATTCGAATAACTTATATCTACAAAATGTGTTAGATGAGTGTAAAAAATTCTTAACTGCACACTCAAGTGAAACAATCATTTTACGTATAAAAGATGAAAATGTAGATGTTGGTAATTTATCTGCTACAGATTGTATAAAATGAAGAAACTTAATAATCGATAATCTTTATAAATTCAAAGATTTTCTCTTCAAAAACGATTCTCGTAATAATAATCTGAACCCAACACTTAATGAACTAAGAGGTAAAGTTTTTGTTGTAAATAACTTTCACCACAAAGTTTATTCAGATAATAACTATGGAACTTTCATTGATCACGGTAATAACTGAAATATTTGACAAGATGCATATGATTCAACAGAAGATGTAAAGAAGAGAACATTTGAGTCTATGGCAAACATGTATCAAGATCTAAATGATTTTCACAATGACATAATGACCAACTTCCTTTCAAGATCTAACGGTGAGCAGCCTTGATGAACTAGCAAAGCTTTAAATAAATGACTTGTTAAAAAACTTCAACAAAAAGAAGATCAATGAGAACATTTAGGAATTGTACCAATGGACTTCCCTGGAGATGCCCTTGCATTAGCTATAGTGCGTAAAAACTATATGTATAGTCAAAGAGTAATTAAACGTGGAATTTTAGGAAGACAATTAAATGCGATTCCTGTTACTAAATTAGTTGACAATACATCGATTATTGAATTAAATGAACCGATGAAAGATTACTTTGTTGAAGTTTACAAAGGTAATAATCTTTTAGAAAAGAAAAAGATAACTGATACAAATACAAGAATTCAGTTATCTAATAAATTTGTTTTAGGTGATTCAATCAAATTAGTTTTCTACAAAGAAACTCCAACAAACATTTACTATCCAACTCCAAAAAGAATTTTAAATGTTGAAGGTACACTTACGGTTTCTAGAAATCAAGAATATGTAAATAAACTTCTTAGCATAGGGAGAAGTTATGCGGCATATTCAGATACTCTTGCTAATACAACTTACCAAAATTTCATTAGATTTCATATTCAAAATGAAATTGTAAGTGTAGCTAATTCATATATCATTCAACCAATGACTGACCAAAGAGGTGAATGAGCTGACTTATTTGATTCAGATAAAACTGAAGTTCAAAATAAAATTACAAACTTAAAAAATGCTTATGAAGCTTTTAAATCAGATATAAACACATTTAAATCATCAGTTCCATTTAGAAATTCTCAATTAAGTTTTATAACAACGGCTGACAAATCTAAATTATCAGAAGATAGTTATCAAGCATTTCAAGATGTAATTACAACAATTCCTAAATTACCTGAATATCAAAATGTTCTTAACATTTACATCAAGAAGAAAAATAAATTAGCTGGATTAAAAACAATCTTGAATGATCTTCAGGATTATTTAGGACTGTTCAATCAAAAAGTTGCTGACTTAGATTTAGATAATTTACAAATTAACTACCAAGATAAAAAAGCAGAATTAAACCAAAATATTCAATCTATTCAAGCTATTATCAAAGAAACAATTAATAATGATGCAACTATTGATTTTGCGAATGTAAAAAGCAGATTACAAACTCATTATGATAAATGCACTCAAATTATTAAATCACTCGAAGACTTAAAAAAACAATATGATCAAAACTTATATAGAGAAAGATTAAGAGCTGCATTACAAAAATGCGAAGAACAAAAAACACAAATCAATTACTTACTTGATAATAGTGGTTGAGCAACTAAAATTGATCAATTAATTACTGAAATTAATGAGCAATTAACACTTTCAGAAATTCAAGAAACAAAAGTTAATGATATTGAACAACGTATGCAATCTGCTATTTCGATGTTAAATGGACAATCTAATTTAGATTCAATTAGACAATCTATTTTGTCATCTAAATATTTAGAGCAAAACGTTATTGATGAAAAAGTTGCTGAACTTAACCAAAAAAGATCTTATGCAGACGCAATTGCATTGCAAAATGCAGTTGAGGAATTAAATAATTTTGAACATCAAGCTATTAATCAAACAATTGATAGTTTATCTAACTTAACTGATACACAAGAATCAAGTGCAAAAACTTCAGTTGAACAATGTGCAAATAGAGTTGCAATGAATTCAATAGTTTCAAATGTAATTAAATTAAACAACTTTAATGCTCAACTCAAGAATTTTGATTCTGCAAAGTCATCAATTAACTATACAGAAGCATCGACAGATCTTAAAAAAGCTTATGATAACGCAGAAATAGTTGCTAATACAGTTAAAAATTCAAATACATTTGATAGAGTAATTGAGAATATTGATAGTGCAATACCGAACTTGCAGATAGCAAAAAACAACTTAGATGGTCAAAGAAGATTAGATACTGCAAAAGCAGAAACTAACAAAAATATTGATAAGTTAACTTACTTATCAGACAATGTTCAAAAACCAGCTGCTAAAACCTCTATTAGTAATGCGCAAACTACAAATGATGTAAATTTAATTGTTTCTAATGCTGCAAAATTAAATGCTGCATTAGAACAACTTTCAATTGCTGATTCGAAATTAAATCAACCAGCATATACAGAAGCTGCAAAGAATAAAAAACAAACATTTGATTCTGTTAAAAGTGCAATAGACAATATCAAATCAAATTCAGACTTTACAAGATCAATTTCTAATATTGATAGCTTAACAGTTAACTTAAAAAACGCTATCGAGGATCTTGATGGTGATTCTAAATTATCATCTGCAAGAACAACTGCATTAAATGAGTTGATTAAATTAACTAATTTAACTGAAGAACGAATAAAAGTTGCACAAGATGCAATCAATGCTGCTAACACAATTAATTTAGTTAATTTAAAATTATTTGAAGCTCAAAAACAAAATGCAATCAACAAAATTAATTCATTATCTAACTTAGGACAAACCCAAAAACAAAAAGCAGCTGAATTAATTAATAATAAAACTACAAAAACTGAAATTGATGCAATTCAATGAAACTATTCAAAAGTTGATTATGCACTTCCAAAAATTAAAGAAGCTGAATATGAAAAATCAACAATAAACTACACTGAATCTGAGGGTTCTAGAAAAACGAACTTTGATACTATATTGGATAGTTTATTACCATTAAAATCACAAACTGATTTTTCAACATTACCTGCTAACTTTGATGCAAATGTTATAGCTCTTGAGAATGCAAAAGGTGACTTGGATGGATTAGACAGACTTAAAAAAGAAAAAGAACAAGCTAACATTTTCATTTCTAATTTAAGTGAATTATCAAATGAACAAAAAGATACTTTTGCAAATAGCATAACTTCAGCTAACTCAATTTCAGAAGTCACAGATATTAAAAACAATGCTAAAAAACTTAATAATGTTTTAATTGAATTAAAAGCAGCAAGACAAACTGCAAAATCTGAATTGACTAAATTAACACACTTATTAGAAGAACAAATTACAGAAGCAAATAACCAAATCGATGCTGCTACAGCAGTTCAAGAAGTAAAAGATATTGCTACAAACGTAACAAATGTTGATGCAGCAATTGAACAAGTTCAAAGATTTAATGATGTTAAATCAAAACCACAATTTACAGAAGCTGATTCAGATAAAAAACAAGTTGCTCAAACAGAGTTTGACAACTTACCAGGTGTAGAAACAGTAATAGACTTTACAACAAGTCCTATTGCTGACATTGCAGAAAAAACTGAAGCTCTTAATAATGCAATCAACTCACTTGATGGTCAACAAAACTTAGATGCTGCAATAGCTGCTGCTAAATCTGATATTGATGCATTGCCTAACTTATTAGATGATGAGAAAAGAGACGCAAAAACTGAAGTTGAAAAACAAACGACTATCGCTAATGTTGCTGATAAATTATTAGATGCTCAAAAACAAGATGCATCAAATAAAATCGACTCATTATCAAACTTATCAGACGATGTACAAAAACAAGCTGTTAAAGCTTTAATTAACTCAAAAGCAACTAAAGATGAAATTGATGCAATTGTTGCTAATGCAGAAAAAGTTAACAGTGGTATTGGGACACTTAATGATGAAGTTGCAATAAAAGAAGAAGTGCAATACAAACAAGCATCAGATGATGTTAAGACAAACCTTGATAATGCTGCAACTGCATTAGATGGATTATCAAGCTACACAGACTTTGAAACTCCATTTGACCAATTAGATACTAAATTACAAGCTGTATCTGAAGCTAAGGGTTCATTAAATGGTAAAGATAGATTAAATGCTGTAAAAGCCGAAGCAATTAAAGCTATCGAAGCACTTGAAAACTTAACATCAGTTCAAAAAGATGCTGCTAAAAATGAAGTTGAAGCTAAATCATCAATCGCTGAAGTTGAAGAAAAATTACTTGAAACTCAAAAAGAAGATGCTATAGCTAAAATTAACTCATTACCTAAATTATCAGAAACTCAAAAAGAAAAAGCTATCAAATTAGTAGAAGCTAAATCAAGTAAAGCACAAATTGATAAAGTAGTTTCAAATGCATCAAGCATTGATGGAGCGATTGCTAAAGTTGAATCTACTAGAGAAGTTGAATCAGAAATCAAATACACTCAATCTTCAAACCAAGATGTATTTGATGATGCGGTTACTGCTTTAAACGACTTAACAACAACACTTGAATTTGAAAAACCATACGCTAACTTAGATAACAAGTTAGATACATTAAAATCAACTCACGATGTGCTTGATGGTGCCGATAGATTGAAAACAGCTAAAGAAGAAGCACTTGCTGCTCTTGAAAATGCCTCAAACTTATTAGATACTCAAAAAGAAGCTGCAAGAAATGCTGTAAACAGCTTAGATGAAGTTTCTAAGATTAAAGATATTAAGAATAATGTAAAAGAAGTTAACAGTGCATTTGATGTTGTTGAGATTGCTGAAGCGATGAAAGAAACAACACAATACATTCAAGCTGATAAACAATTTAAAGATGCATTTGATAATGCATTAGCTGCTTTTGAAGAAATTAAAGCAAAAGAAGACTTTACTACAGGAATTCCTAATTTATCTGAAAGATTAGTTGTACTTCAAAAAGCTACAGAAGCTCTTAACGGTAAAATTCAACCAGAAACTAAACCTGAAGACTCTGCTAAAGAAGAAGATAAAAAAGAAAACACAAATAGTGGTTCAAACTTAGTCGGTCCAATTGCAGGTGGTGTATCAGGATTACTTGGATTAATTGGTTCAATCTTTGGATTTATCTTCTACAAAAAACGTAGAAAACGTAATAAATAATTTTTAAATTTAAACTTTCGTTCTAGTGATGAAGGTTTTTTATTTTATTTTTTGCCAAAAAAAGTAAAAGAAAAAGAAGACACCGTAAGGTATCTTCTAAATTTTGCGATTACATCTTATTTGGTTAAAATGTAGTTAAAGAACAATGGTTTATTTTCTTTATTTACAATCTTCATTTTGTGATCTTTTGTTAAGTCATATTTTTCAGGTGTAAATAATGTTAATAAACAGTGGTTGTATGTTTCTTCAGTTGTAACTGCTGAAACATTTTCAAGAACTAATTCATCATCGATGTATACGTCAAATGATGACATATTTGGTCCTGTTTTTCCAAATAAGTCAATAGCGTCTGAGTTGAATGTAAATTCAAAGTATTCGTTAGCTTTTGAAACTTTAGCTGAAACACCATTGATTGCGTTGTTGATTTGATCATTTTCGTTTGTTAAAAATTCTCAAGATGATCCATAGAATTGAATTTCAGGGTTGTTAATTGGTAATACTCTCTTGTTTTGAGTGTCAAGACCAAATTTAATTTCTCTAATGATTGTCACTTTAAGCGTTTTTTCGTCGTCATTGATTGGCTCTCTCATTGTTGTAATGTGAACTTCTTCAATTCCATCATAAATAGCACCAAAGTCTAATCTATTAGTTAATGGAAGACCTTCTGTATCTTTTGTAGGGTCAACTACAAAGTTTAATGTTTTGAACACAACCGGAACATCAATAAATCCCCCTTCTTTATTTTCAACTTTTTCAGTTCTCTTAAGTTCGATTGTGTAATGAGTTGGACGGTATTGTTTTTGGAAGTCAGCTTTAGCAATAATATCCATAAAGCTTAATGTAGCAGGTTTTTGGAACTTGATATTAAAGTCTAATTTATTTATATATCAATTTTCAATTTTTGTATCATAAATTTGGTCGTAAATTGCTTTATATTCTGTATTACCATTAATATATTTATTAGAAGGTCCTCTAACACTTAATGCAACAGGGTTTGTAACTTGAGCTGAACCAGCGAATTTTGTAATTTGAAGGTCGCTCTTAGTATCAGTAGGCATAAATCTTGGTTTGTATTGTCATTGTTGACTAGTTAATAATTCTTGGATTTTTTCTGGTGTATCGTATCAATCTGCTGGAAGATTTGGACTTAATGCATAGTTGTTAATTTCGTAGATTGTATTTGAACCTGTATCATTGATTTTTTCCAATCAGAATGTTCTTCTTGAGTATGCAATATCATTTCAAGCAGCGATTGTAAGGTCGTAAACTTGTCCTTTTTGTAATGTTACTGTACCAAAATCTTTTAGTGCATTATTTGATGAGTTAATTTCACCTTCGAATGCATCGCCAATCTTAATGTATCCTCAGTTAGAGAAGTAAGCTTTAATATTATATGATCCCGTTTCAGGTGCGATGAATTTTGCCTTAGATTCAACTAATTGTTTTTTACCTGTGAATGGGTTTTGAAGTTTTCTTTGTTCAAAATCTTCGACTAAAGTATCTTTTGGTTGAATGTTATTTGTTTTGATGTAGTTCATAATTTGTGAAATTGTTCTTAACCCTTTAACTTGACCATCTGTAAGTTGGTAAGTTGTTAAGACTGGACGGTTAATTACGTTTCTAAGTTTAATTTTGTATCTGTAAGCAGGTACATATCTTTTTGGTTTGTTTTCAAAGTCAGCTGGAATAACTTCCATATCAAATTCATCAATTTCTGCAAGTTTATCTGGATTTGCTCTATAGATAACTTTCATTCTTGTAGGATCTGATGGATCAAATTCTAAACTTCCACCTAATTTTGTTCTTGCAGGGAATTTAAGTTCTTTAATTCTAAAGTTAGAATTAAGTGAGTTAATTCCATTAGCAAAGTCAAATGTAAAGTCTTGCCCTGCTGGAATTTGGTAAGCTGGAGCTGTATCTGAAGTATATTCAAATCTGTCTAGCTCACTGTTGTATAAGAATTGACCACAAGCATAAACGTTAGCGACAAAATCGAATGATGGTCATTGGAACATATCAAGCATTCTTTCGATGTTTTCTTGATCTGGATATTTAACCATAAGCTCATTGATTTTATCTCCAGTTGCTCTTAATTTAGCAATGGTATCTCTCTCTTTTTGAGCTCATTGTTTATCCATTTCTGTTAAGTTTCGAGGTCTATCGGCATCATTATATCCTCAGTAACCTTTAGGGTCAATTTCTTGACTTCCGTTTAATCTTCAATCTTTTCAGTCAGCTTGAACTTTTTTAAATTCAGCTGTAGCTTTATTAGCTTCAGCCATAGCTGCATCAAATTCTGGTTTATGGTCGTTTGCAATATCAACTGTTGGT
This sequence comes from Mycoplasma sp. 4463, assembly GCF_048381515.1. Lineage (NCBI taxonomy): Bacteria > Bacillati > Mycoplasmatota > Mollicutes > Mycoplasmatales > Mycoplasmataceae > Mycoplasma > Mycoplasma sp. 4463. Next base: position 14,438 of record NZ_JBLWID010000005.1, on the reverse strand, counting down.
ACTGATCGTTGTAATGATTCAATTGTGCTTGCGTATTGTTTTAGTGCGTAGTAGAAGTTTAATTTGAAGTATTTAGATAAGTATCAAGTTGTCTTCAATTTCTTATCGTATAAACCATTTCTTCCTGATGATTTAACTCATTCAATAAAGTTAACTGGTCCTAATGTGTAAATCATATTTGAGTAAAGTGCGTATCAGTCAGCTTTTGTTTGGTTAATTACATATGAGTTAGCTAATCTAGCTCAGTATACATCAAAGTCTCCTGATGGGTTTGTGATTCCACGAAGTCTTGTTTTATCATTAATAAATGATAAGTTAATTACTGATGGAATGTTTGTTCATCCGTGGTCTCTTACATTGAATGGATCTTGGTGAGGTTGAAAGTTATGGTTAATTTCGTGGTAGTTTCCTCAATCATCAAATCCAAAGTCAGAAGCTCCTTTTAAGTAAGGTGATGCTCATCCGATTGGAGCTCAAAGGTTGTATCCACCACCTCAAGCACCAGCTCCTCCTCAAACGTCATCACAGTAGTTAAGTGCTAACTTAGGTGCGTTGTAGTCGAATCAGAAGTATGACATTTCATAGAAACTGTCTCATTTGTGCATTTTTTCTTCAGGGAAGATAATATCATCAAATTTAACATGAGCAATAGCACTTGATGATGTATAAGGAATTGCTATACCTGTGTAGTTTGATTGAATTGTCATAATAGGTGCATTAATTGTACCTGCTTTAACAGCGGCCATTTGTGCATCTCATTCTGCTTTTGTTGTTTGTCCATAAACGTAGTGAAGTTGTTCAACTGCATTATAAACTTTAACGTCAAATGGAGCAGGGTTACCATTTTGATCTCTAAGAGTTACACCAACGTTAATTGATAATGCTCCACCAAATGGTGAACCAACTTTAACTCTTCTTGTGACTGGGTCAATTTCGTTAAATCTAAATCTAAATCTTGATAGAACAAATGGGTAACGGTTAGAAATTTTCCCTGTGTTGTCTGCTGGGTAGTTGTCTCAGTAGCTTTTGTTTACATAGAAATCAAACGGAACTTCACTGTAAACGCCTGTAGTTTCATTTGGTGTTCCATATAATTCTTTAAGAATTTTATATGTGTCTTCACTAATTTCAAATTCAATAACTTCTCCAGCTGGAGCATATAAACCAATAACGTTGTATCCTGTCATCGATGTGTTGATTGAAATTTCTTTTGTAACTGTTTGAGTTTCGTCTGTAACTACTCTTTCGAATCATTTATCTGCAGCAGGGTGTTTTTTAAGACGGTTATTTGCGATTTCTTCTTTAATGAAGTTTGCATCACTATATTTACGTGCGCCTTCACCTGTGAAACCATCTACACCAATAACACCTTCAACTCTTTCGTTGTAAACAAGTTCACCCATACTAAGTTTTTGACCATTTACTTCAAAGAAAGCGCGATCAGCAAAGCTTGAACCATTTTTTTCGTAGTTAAAATCGTATCCAGGGTATCTGAATCCATAACTTGAATACATTTGGTTTAATTTTGTATCGTAAACTTGTTTTTGGATTGAAGGTCTAGATTTTCTATCAATGATTTTATCTGTATATGAAACAATGTCTAATCTGTTTGAAAGTAATGAACTGAATGGTTGAGTATTATTTGCAAGTGGTAATGCTGAAATAGTAACTGGTTTTAATCTTCACATTACACCAGCTGAATTTTTAACTACTAATGAATAGTCTCCATCTCTGTTTACATTTAATGTAGCTGAATGTTCATTTTCAATTAATGTTGTATATCTGTATCAAGATGAGTTAGCTCAATCTACACCATCAACATTACTTGCTGTAACTGTAGCTGCGTTATTTATTAATAATCCATCATTTGATGCAGTTAATTTTACATTTTGTAATGGGTTAACTTTGTGAACCATTTCCACATTAAGTTTCTTAACGTATTTTTTACCATTGTATGTTCCGATAACTTCAAGTTGGAAGTTAGAATCAATACCGATTTGGTTATTAAATACTTCTAAAGTACCTTTATCAGTAACACTAAATTCACTATCATTTGAATATCATTTGAATTGTTCTGGTTTTAATTCTTCATTTCCAGCGACAAATTGTAATACAACTGGTTTACCTTCTTCTGGGAAATAACCTTGGTTTGTGATTGTGAATTTAGCATTTTCAGTTAAACGGTTTATTTCTTCTTCACTTAACATATCAACTGGTGGATATTCAGGTTCTAGAATTCTTTCTGATGTAGTAGGTTGTGATGGGGTTTCTTCTCCAGTTTCTGGTTCTTCATAATCTGGTGTACCATTATCATCACCATTTCCTGTTCCTGGATTAGGATCAGTTGGTTCAGTTGATGAACCTCCATCTCCATTAGGATTACTTGGGGTTTCATTGCTTCCTCCACCATCACCATTTTCAGGGTTAGTAGGTTGTTCTGATGAAGTAGATGAACTTAATTTTTCTTTAGCAGCATTTAATGCATCAATTAAGCTTTGTTTGTTTTCAACTGGTGTAGTTAAATCAGTTTTAGCAGCAATAACATCTTCAATAGCTTTTTTAGCTTCGTTAAATTTTTGTTTTTGCTCAGCTGCTGCATTTGTGTATGCTTCAGATTTTTGCTTTTCGTTAGCTTCATTTAATTTAGTAGCTAATTCATTTAAGTCTCTTGAGTTGTTTACAATATTATCAATTGCAGTTTTATCAGCAGCATCATTAATTTGTTTATAAATTGCATCTTTTTGTGCTTGAGTTAAGTTTGATAAATTAGCAACAATATTTTTAGCAGGTTGCTTTTCAACTGGTTGAGCAGGAGTGGGAGCTTCTTTTTTACTTAATCCTAATCCAACTCCAGTACCAATTAATGCTGCAGCACCAACACCACCAAGTATTAGACCAATAATGAGTTTTCTTTTTCTATTTTTGTCAGCCATAATCATCCTTTCTTTTTATTTATAACTAAAATAAAATTAAAATTTTATTTTATAAGTATTTTATTTTATTTTAATCTAGCTTTTATTTATCAAAATAGTTATTCTATTTTTGTGTGTGTAAATTTTATATGAATTATTTCTGTTTTTGTTAGTGAAATTAAGCACTAAAATTAACTAATTTAATCAAATAAAAAGTACATTTAGTACTTTTAAGATTTGTAGTAAATGTACTTTTAAGTTGGTTATATAGGTTTAAAAGTTTTATTAAGCTTACTTAGTATATCTGATTATAGACATAACAATAGAGTAGTTAATTAAACTTTTTTAATTTAATTATTTAACTAATAAAGATTCTTCATCCATTTCTTTAGGTTTAGAAATATTGATGTAATCTAAAACAGTAGGTGCAACGTTAGCTAATTTTCCATCTTTTAATTTAACGTTTTTATCTGTACAAATTAACATAACCGGACTTGATGTATGTTTTGTAGCTGGTTTACCATTTTCATCTTCTGTAATTTCAGCATTTCCGTGGTCAGCTGTGATGAATACTGTAACATTATTCGCTTCAGCTCATTCAATAACTCTTTTAATTTGTGAATCTAAGAATTCAACTGCTTTGATAGCGGCTTTTAAGTTTCCTGTGTGTCCAACCATATCAGGGTTTGCATAATTCATAATTGTTACATCATAATTTAATGCGTTTGCTAATAATTCGTCTGTAATTCCTTCTGCAGACATTTCTGGTGCATCAGCATATGATTCAACTTTAAGTGAGTCGACCATAATACGTTTTGAATTTTTAAATTCAATATCATTTCCACCATCCATAAAGTATGTAACGTGAGCATATTTTTGAGTTTCAGCAATTCTTAATTGATTTAAGTTAGCTAATTCTAAAACTCTACCAATTGGCATATTGATTTCCATTTCTTTGAATGCAACAATTGTGTCAATTCCTTCATATTTCATCATTGAAACAAATTTGTTAATTACAACTGGATGAGCCGGTTTGTTTGGATATAATGGTGAACCAATAAATAAGTGTGTTAATTGTCTTGCTCTGTCAGGTCTGAAGTTAAAGAAGATAATTGAATCGTGATCTTTTACAAAGTCACTTTTTGGAAGTGTTTTATTAATAGCAGGTACAAAGAATTCATCTGTAATTCCTTCTGCATATTGTTTGTTTACATAATCAATTACATTGTCAAATTTAACATCTGATAAACCTAAAATAGCATCATATGCTTTATCAACTCTATCAAACATTGAGTCTCTATCCATTGCATAAAATCTTCCTGAAATAGATGCGATATGGTATCCATATTTGTTACATAATGCAACTAATTTTTCAAGTGAAGGAATAATTGATTTAGGAGCAACGTCTCTACCGTCTCCAAAAACGTGAACTGAAACATTTTTAACTCCGTGTTCGTGTGCTGCTTCAATTAATTCAAATAAGTGGTTTTCAAGTGAGTGAACTCCACCAGGTGATAAGAGCCCCATTAAGTGTAATGTTGAATTGTTTTTCTTAACATCATCAAATGCAGTTACAAAAGCTTCATTTGATTTAAATGTATTATCATCAAGAGCTTTTTGAATTAATGAAAGTCCTGTGTAAACAACTGTTCCAGCTCCAATGTTTAAGTGTCCTACTTCAGAGTTTCCCATTTGTCCTGCTGGTAACCCTACATATTGACCTGAAGCTTGAATAAGTGAATTTGGATAATTTGCAAATAAGTTATCAAATGTTGGTGTATTAGCTAATGCAAATGCATTACCTTGTGTTTGTTCTCTTAAACCTAAACCATCAATAACAATTAATACTGTTTTTTTCATTTTTTCTCCTTTTAGTCAAATTCTATAACAGCAAACCTGTTTTTAGAACTCATATCTTTATGTATAGTAATTTTATATTTTTCTTGTAATTTTTCTCAATATTTAATGTGAAATGGATTGATTTCAAAATAGATTTTTCCACCTGGTTTTAAGTAGTTTTCTGCATTGTTAATTATTAAATCATAAAAATAAAATCCATCATCTTTTGCATATAATGCGTGAAGTGGCTCTCAATCAGTGACTGATTTATCTAATATTTCAGTTTCCTGAATGTAAGGTGGATTTGAAACAATTAAATCAAATTTTTGATTGATTTTTTCAAACATATCTGATTGAATGATGTTAATCGTAACATCATTTTTTTGTGTATTTATTTTAGTTTGCTCAATCGCTTCAGAATCTATATCTGATGCAGTTATATTTCAAGTTGGATTTGCTTTTTTTAGAGCAATTGCAATAAAACCTGAACCAGTACATAAGTCTAAAACATCTAAATTTTGTTTTTTATTTTCTGAATTAACTAATATAACTAGTTCTTCTGTTTCGTATCTAGGGATTAAAACCTTTTTAGAAACATCAATAGTTACATCTGCTAATTCAACATAACCCATTATTTTTTGAACTGGCATTCCTTTTTGAAGTTGTTCTAATTCAAAAGAAGATACAGTTTGTTCTAAACCATATCTTCTTTTTTCTAATAATAAATCTTCTCTTGTAGGCATTAAATTCCAGCTTCTTTGATTTTTTCGTTTTGTTCTTCTGTAAGTAATGCATCAATAATAGGATTAAGTTTTCCTTCCATAACAGGAAGTAAACTTGTAGAGTATGAAATTCTATGGTCTGTAACTCTATCTTGAGGATAGTTATATGTTCTGATTTTTTCACTTCTAGCACCAGAACCAGCTAATTTTCTGTAACCTGATTCTTCTGCTTGTTTTTTCTGCAACTCAATGTCGTAAAGTTTTGATTTAAGAACTCTCATTGCGATTTCTCTGTTTTGAATTTGGTTTTTACCTTCTTGACAAGTTACAACAATTCCAGTCGGGAAGTGTGTAATACGAACTGCTGAGTCAGTTGTGTTAACTGATTGACCACCGTTTCCTGATGAACGGTAAACGTCAATTCTGATATCTTCAGATTTAATTTCAACTTGAATATCATCATCAATTTCAGGCATAACTGTAACTGTTGCTGTTGAAGTATGAACTCTACCTTTAGTCTCGGTTGCAGGAATTCTTTGAACTCTGTGAACACCTGATTCAAATTTAAGTTTTGAATATGGTCTGTCACCTTTTACAGCAAATGTAACCAAAGTAAATCCACCAGCTTCAGATGCTGATGCATCTAAAAGTGTGGTTTTCATATCATTTTGTGAAGCTCATTTTGTGTACATTCTATATAAGTCACCTGCAAAAATGTTAGCTTCATCACCACCAGCTGCTCCACGAATTTCAACAATAACGTCTTTTTCATCGTTTTCATCTTTTGGAAGAATTAAGATTTTAAGATCTTCAGATAAAGCTTCCATTGTTTTTTCAGCTTCATTAATTTCCATTTTTGCAAGAGCGACCAATTCTTCATCTGATTCACCTAACATTTCTTTTGCATTTGCTAAGTTAGCTTCAGCTTCAAGGTATTTATCAAATGCTTCAACAATATCTTTAATTGAGTTAATTTCTTTATTAATTTTTGTGTATTTTTTAATGTCAGAAATTATTTCCTGATCTTGTAAAGATTTTTCTAATTCATCATGCTTATTTTTAATTTGCATTAAAGAGTTATACATAGTTAATTCCATAGTTAGTATATTTTAACATATAAAAAATCTAAAGTTTTAAAAGATTGTTCTATTGTTGTGTGATGTAAAAATTTTTACATTTCCTAATTATTAAAATATTAATAATTAATATAAGCAGAATAATTTAAATGCTTTTGATTTTCTAAAAAAAGTATATATTTTCCAATATGAGTGCAACAACCTTGAAGAAAAAATTAATTATTGTCGAGTCACCTACAAAGGTTAAGACAATTCAAAAATATGTTGGAGATGAATACAGTGTTATTGCATCTGTAGGTCATTTCCTTAGAATGAAGATTTCTGGTCTTTATTCGTTAGGTATCGATTTTGATACTTGAGAACCTCTTTATACAGCTGATAATACAAAGAAAAATATTATCAACGAGCTTAAAAAAGCAACAAATGAAGCAGAACACGTTTATATAGCAACTGACCCTGACCGTGAAGGAGAAGCTATAGGGTACCAATTAGTTGATTATTTAAAAATACCCACAGAAAAATACTCACGTATTAAATATAATGAGATTACTAAAGATGCTATTTTAAGAGCCTTAGATAATCCAACAATTATTGATGACGCTCTTGTTAATGCTCAAAAGAGTCGTAGAATGCTTGACAGAATTATTGGATTTAGATTATCTTATTTATTAAGATATAAATTCAAAAATACACCAGGTCAACCTACAGCAGGAAGAGTTCAATCAATTGCTCTTAAATTAATAGTTGATAGAGAAAAAGAAATCAGAGCATTTATTCCTGAAAAATACTTTACTCTTGATGCTAAATTAAATAAGAATCCTGTTTTAGCTGCATATCACAATGAAGCTAATGAATCAGATAGAAAAAACTGAATTTACAGTTCAGAAGTTGATGTAATCAAAGAATACTTTGAGTCAGCTCCTAAAGTTTTAAAAGTAACTAACAAAAAAGTTTCTGATAGAAAAGTTGGAGCAATTCAACCATTCAAACAAGCTGTTTTATATAAAAAATCACCATTTTCATCTAATTCAACAACGAACATTCTTAAAAAACTTTTCGAAAACGGTTTAATTACTTACCCGAGAACAGATTCAACACGTTTATCTCAATCGTTTATTGATGATGCACATAAATTTATCAAAAATAAGTGAGGTGAAGATTATATTGCTGATGAAATTAAAGGATTCAGTGGAGATCAAGATGCCCACGAGGCTATTAGACCATCAGATGTTTCATTAACACCTGAACAAGTTCAAATTCACTATCCAAAAATGGAAGATAATGATGTAAGAATTTACAAATTAATCTATGATACAACACTTCAAGCTTTAATTAAGCAACCAATTAGAACAAGTGTTCAATATACTTATGTAAATGATAAATACACATTTAAAAATTCTTATTCAACAATTAAATTTAATGGTTACTATGTTGTAACAGGTAAAGAATCTGAACAAGTTGATCCAAATTACGAAATTGATCAAGAAGTTAAAGTTGATGAGTTTATCTTATGTGATCATGAAACAAAACCAGCACCAAGATATAATGATGGGACACTTATTGAAGCGCTTGATAACATCAAAGTTGGGCGTCCATCAACATTTGCTTCAACAGTGCAAATTGTTAAAGACAGACGTTTTGTTGAATTGAACAATGGTGCATTACATCCTACTGAATTTGGTGAAATTATCTTACAAAACTTAATCGCTGCTTTTCCTAATATTATTAATGAAAGTTATACAGCACACGTTGAAGAAGAATTAGACCAAATTGCTGAAGATGAAATCACTAAAAATGAAGTTATGCAAGATTTCTGAGATAACTTCCTTGTTGAATTTGATAATGCACAAGGTAAAATTACACCTTACACATTCAAGTTAGAACAATTGGATACAACTTGTCCTGAAGATGATGGTATCTTAGTTAAAAGATATAACAAGAAAAATCAACCATTCATTGCTTGCAAAAACTTCCCTAACTGTAAATTCACAAGAAACATCGAGCCAGATGATTTTCCAAGTGAATCAGATGAAGAAATCGTCGATGAGTATGATGATTAATTAATTAAAATTATTTAGATGAGCAGATTTAAAAGTCTGTTCATTTTTTAATTAATTTTGTTATTTTAATTGAGATATTTAATGAAAAACATGGATTTAGACCATAAAATAAGCTAATTTTATGATTTTTAAAAATTAAAAAATAAATTAAAATTATGAAACTATGAATAATAAAGGTATTTTAGAGAACAAAAAAGAATTTGAAGCAATAGTTATAGGTGGAGGTCATGCTGGAGTTGAAGCAACTTTTGCTTTAGCGAATATGGGGCACAAAGTAGCTCTTATCACTTTTGATCTTTCAAAAGTTGCTATGATGCCTTGCAACCCATCAATTGGTGGACCTGCTAAAGGAATTATTACACGTGAAATTGATGCACTTGGTGGAGTTCAAGGTTACTTTTCAGATTTAGCAATGATTCAAATTAAGATGCTTAATGAATCAAAAGGTCCTGCAGTTAGAGCTATGAGAGCTCAAATTGATAAAGAAAAATATTCAGCACTTATTTTAGAAGCGTTACAAAATCACAAAAATGTAACTTTAATTGAAGGAGTTGCTGAGGATATTCTTGTTGATGATAATAACCAATTTAAAGCGATCAAAATGGAAGATGGTTCAATCTTAGATGCTAAAGTTTTAGTTATCACAACAGGAACGTATATGAACTCAAGAATTCTTAGAGGTGATGAAATTAAAATTTCAGGACCTGATAATCAAAAAACAACACCAAAATTATCACGATCGCTTGCTAAGTTAGGTTTTGATTTACAAAGATTAAAAACTGGAACACCTGCTAGAGTTTATGCTGATTCAATCGATTTTTCAAAAGTTGAAAAAGAAGAACTTAATGATACTTATTTAGCTTTCTCATCGCGTTCAAATGTTAAACTTGATAAGCAAATTTCATGTTATTTAACTTACACAAACGAGAAGACGCACGAAATTATTAGAAATAACATTGATAAATCAGCTATGTATTCAGGACTTATCGAAGGGATCGGTCCAAGATACTGTCCAAGTGTTGAAGATAAGGTTATGAGATTTGCCGATAAAGAAAGACATCAAGTTTTCTTTGAACCAGAAACTGCTGATGGTTCAATTATTTATGTAAACGGAATGTCTACATCAATGCCTGTTGAAGTTCAAGATTTAATGTTAAGAACAATTCCTGGCTTAGAAAATATGAAGGTTCAAAAATGAGGATATGCAATTGAATATGATGCATTAAATCCATTGCAAATTACACCTACATTAGAATCTAAAGTTATCAAAAACATTTTTACAGCTGGTCAAATTAATGGAACAAGTGGATATGAAGAAGCAGCAGCTCAAGGTCTTATTGCTGGAATTAATGTAGGAAGAAAACTTGAAGCTAAAGAACCATTGATTCTTAAAAGACACGATGCTTACATTGGTGTTTTAGTTGATGATTTAGTTACAAAAGGGACTAAAGAACCTTACAGAATGTTAACTTCAAGAGCTGAATATCGTTTATTATTAAGAAATGATAACCCTGATATTAGACTTGCGAAATATGGAAATGAAGTTGGTTTAGTTTCTGATGCAGATTACCAAAATATAATTAATAAATACCAAATGATTGATGAAAAAATCAATGAATTAGAAAACACATACTTATCATCTAAATCAGAATTAGCTAAAAAACTTGGGGTAGAAAATGGAGTTTCAATGTTAAGAGTTTTAGCTAGACCAGATGTTGATCCGGTTGATGTTTTAGGCGACTTCCCTTACAAAAATGAATTAACTATTATGGTAAGACTTGAGGGCTACATTAAGAAACAAAAATCTGATGCTCAAAAAATGAATAAATTAGAAGACTTTAAAATACCAAAAGATATAGATTATTCAAAAGTTCAAAACATAGCTACAGAAGCTAAACAAAAACTTGAAAAAATTAGACCTTTAACAATCGGACAAGCATCAAGAATTAGTGGAATTAACCCGGCTGACATTCAGATGCTTATGTTCCATATTGAAACTAGAAAAAACAAATAATGAAACTAAATATAGTTGCAGTAGGTTCATTAACAAAATATTTTCAAGTTTTATATGATGATTATGTTAAGAAAATTAACTTCTTCGCAAAGATTAATTTAATTGAAATTAAAGAACAAAAGATAGATAACATTCAGTTAAAAATTAAAAAAGAAACTGAAATGATTTTAGAAAAGATACCTAAAAATTCAAAAGTCATCTACTTATCATTACAAGGAAAACAATTAAGCTCTGAAGAGTTTGGATCAACATTTTTAGATATTGATAATGTAACTTTTGTAATTGGTGGTTCAAATGGAGTTGATGAAGAAATGTTTGCTAATAAAATTAACTTCTCAAAAATGACCTTTCCACATCAATTATTTAGAGTTATGTTAGTTGAGCAAATTTATAGAGCATTTACAATTAGAAATAATATTACTTATCATAAATAAACTCTATAATGGAGTTTTTTTATATACTTCCCAAGACATATTTGATAAATAAAGTTTGATCAATTAGTAGATTAACTTGAATTTGTCTAATGTTATTTTCATTTACAAATAACTTCAGTTCATCACTTTTGATAAGAACATCAGAGTGATCTTGATTAGAAATATCGATATTGAATTTATAAAATTCATTATCATAAATAAAACTAACATAACAGGTATCTAGTTTTTGATTATCAATGTTGAAGTTGTATAAATATAAATCATCACCTTCTGCAGTTATTAAAACTTGTTTATATACATTTACTTTAGTTGAACATAAGACTAAAATAAGCACTGCGAAAATGAAAAATAATATAAGTAATATGCAGAAATTTCACTTATGTTCTTTAAGATAAGTTTTCAATATTTACTTCCTTGGAATCATCGAAAATATATCTATTATTGTGTGAAATTTCTACAACTAATTTGTTTTGCAAATTATTTTTAATAATAGGTTTTAGTTTTTCAAACATTGATTTATCAATATTTGCAAAAGCTTCATCTAGTATCAATAAATCATAGTCATTTAAAAATATATTTAGCAAATTAACAAATTGAACCTGACCACTAGATAATTGATCCAGTGATGAGTTTAAATTAATGTTTAATTCATCAATTAATTTATCTAATTTATTGTTTTCTAAAATTGACTTGAAAATACTAATATCAGTTACACACAGGTATTCTAGTGTTCTAATCTTTAAATTTAGCATCTGATTTGAAATGTATAACACTCTTTGTTTGTATGTTTCATCTAAGAATGGATTGAGCTTTTGATCATTAACTTTAATAATTCCAGATAAGCTCTCACACGAGCCATTCAATATAGAACAGAGTGTGCTTTTTCCTGAACCATTTTTACCGACTAAATGTATGCTCGAATCAATCAATAGTTTCTTGATTTCTAAATCTTTATTAACTTTTAATGAATTGTACGAATAACTTATATTAGAAAGTTGAATTTTAATTATTCTTTCGTTCTGTAAGCTAGTTTTAGGTATTTTTAAGTCTTCAAAATTTAATAATGAAATCAAATCTAAATCCTTTTTATATTGACTATAACTATTTATTAATGGGATTATATTTTTAATTGGCTTAGTGAATAAAGAAACACCGGTTAAAAAGAAAATTAAATTGATAACACTTAAATTTTGATTTCAAATTTGAATAGTTCCTATTATTAAAATTAATAAAGGAACTAAAAAGTCTAAAAATAAACTTAAATAATTAATTAAGCTTTGTTTATTCTTGAAAATAATTGAATCACTATGCAATTTCTCATTAACATAAGTAGATTTAAGATTTAAATTATTAAGCAGATTTTCATTATGTGAAGTTTGATTTAATTTGTAAATATTAAATAAGGTATCTTCAAACATAATCGAGTTATTGAGTAATTTATTGAAGTTATTATCAAAATTAGTTTTATTAATAAAACTTAAAATCAATGTAATTACTGAATAACAAAAAATTATTAAAAGCAACACTCAATTTATATTGATTAGTAAAATAAATGAAACAGCAATCGAAATAACTGTGCTGATTAATTCAGGAAGAAAACATAATTTAAATAAACTTAAATTATCAAGTGCAATAATTCTGTTTTTAAAATCTGAAAAAGTTAGCAAATTAATCACTTGCTTATTTTTAAACTTCAATTCATTTATTAAATTATTAATTAAGTCGCTTTTATATTTAGTTGCTATTTTATACATCAGTTGTCTGGTTAGTAAGTTGAATGTGAAATTTATTAAAAATAACACACTAAAAATCATTCCTAAGAACATAAGAATTTGATCATCTTTATTTAAAGCAATATTATTCAGGATAACTTTATTCAAGAATGGAAACGAAATATAGATGCTTATTTCTATGAGTAAGCAAAATAAGTATAAAAATGAGAAGTTAGACCATAATGAAATTTTTAAACTTCAGGAGTTACTTATCAATGGATTTGGTTTTATATTTTTCTTGTTTTCTTCATCTTCATTATCAATTTGTTTTTTGTTTTTACTAAATGCAACAATAATGTTAGTGAATTTAGTTTTAAATTCATTTTTACTCAATTTAACATCGCCATCAATCGGATCATAAATATAAAATTTATTGTTCTTGATTTTCCTAATTACAATCATATGGTCCGAAGTATTATTTTTGATAACTGTCGCAATAGGAAAAACTTGCTTTTCTAACAAAAACAATTGTTCACAATTAATTTCATAAGCATTAAGCTCCAAATTTACTTTTGAAGCAAGGAGCTTGATGTTTTCTAAACTTATACCTGCTGCACTATATTGAATTTGCAATTTTAGATTATTAATATCTAAATTTTCTTTGTAGAAAAACTCGTGAAAATAATCTAGCACATATAATGAGCAATCTCTTTGATCTACTTGTGTCTTCATCTCATTATATTTAGTAATTTTTGTCAAAAAGGAACTAAAGCACAATTTTTCCACTAAAGTTTTCACAAAATTGAAAATACAAAAGTTTTTAAAACTTTGTATAATTAATTTATCAATAAATTAATGTTCAAAATTTAAAAGGAGGACTAATGAGCAAAAAAGTAGTAGCACTTGCAAGTGATCACGCAGGTTACAAATTAAAAGATGAATTAGCATCATACTTAAAAGAACAAGGGTTTGATGTTGTAGACTTAGGACCTGAAACAGATTCAGTTTCAGTGTCATATGCTTCAAAAGGTAAGGAATTAGCTAACTATGTAGATGAAGCACACCCTGATTTTGGTATCGCAGTTTGTGGTACAGGTTTAGGTATTTCATATGCACTTAACAGACACAAACACATTCGTGCAGCTAGAGTTACATCTGTTGAAGATGCACACTTAGCAAAACAGCACAATAATGCAAATGTTCTTGTATTCGGTGGAAGACAAGTAACATTTGAAGAAGCTAAAGATATGTTAAATGAATATATGACTACACAATTTGAAGGAGGAAGACATCAATCTAGAATTGATGAGCTTGACGAATAATTATGGCAAAAGTAAATGAAGTTCAAGAAAAAGAAGTTAAAGAATTAGACGCTGTTTGACACGTTTCACAACACAACGATGGATGAAAAGTTATCAGACAAGGTGGAGTAAAAGCTATTAAAACTTTTGAAACACAAAAAGAAGCAATCGAATTTGCTAAAGAATTAGCAAAAAACAACAAAGGTAGAATGTTAATCCACAGCACAAAAGGTAAAATCAGAGGTGGATCAAACTACCAAGAAAAATAATTTAAGTTATTTTAAATTTACATAGACAGAGTGAAATCTGTTTATTTTTTTCATCATTTTTCACATAATTTCAGTATTTTTGACTTTTTACTTCTGTTT
>NZ_JBLWID010000004.1:0-33028 GCF_048381515.1 Mycoplasma sp. 4463 | reverse complement strand
TCTGTTACAAATAAACAATTTATATATTTTTTAGGAATACCAAAATCTACTTTTTATAAGAAAATTTCGCAATTAGATAAAGAAGTCACTCAAAATTCTGAAAATGAAGAATTACATTCAATTGTCAGAAAGGCCTTTTATGAAAATAAAAGTCGTTTTGGCCGTTGAAGATTGAGCGTTTATATACTAAAAGTATATAAAATCGACATAAATTACAGAACATTGGGGAGAATAATGAACAAATTAAATCTAATTTGTGTAGTTAGGCCAAAACGTAAAGTCAGAGAAATCAAGAATACAAATGTTAAGATTAAAGATCTTGTAAATAGAGATTACAATGGAATTACAAATAATATTATTGCAACAGATGTTTCATATATAAAAGCACCAAATGATATAGATGAAAATCATGTTTATCTTTCAGTTGCAATACATCATAAAACAAAGAAAATTTTAAATTGAAGCTTATCAAGAAGAAATGATACAGATTTAGTTATTTCACACATCAAGGATATCAAGTTTAAAAAACCTTGAATTCTTCATTCAGATCACGGATTTCAATATTCATCATCTAAATACCTCGATGTAGTTGCAAAAAACAATGGAAATGTATCTATGGGTAGAGTCGGAAATTCATTAGATAACAGGGAAGTTGAATATTTCTTTTCAAACATCAAATCTGAGTGTTTAAACTTTATAAATTACAAAACAATTTGCTTTGATAAACTCAAAAACATTATCAAAGATTACATTGAATGATATAACAATGAAAGATTTCAATCTGTGTTAAATTAAAAAACACCTCAACAATGTTGAGATGCATTGAGTTTTTTATAAATTGTCTATATGACTTGTCCTAGTTTAGTCCTAGTTTAATTGCACAAAATGTACAAAAAAATCAGCACCAAGCAAATTTGGTACTGATTAATTGACTAATTTTCTTGTTAATTATTACTTAACAATTATTTTTTCTTACCAAATATAAAGATAGCCATTCCCAATAATCAAGTTGCTACTGAAGCAGCTACAAAGTATGGTCAGATTAAGATTGGTGAGTTATCTTTTAATGCTTTAGAAATAGCTGTTGTAAGCACGTTTAATCCTTCAATATCTCCGGCCTTAGAAACTAATTGTTTAATATTTTTAAGGTCTGTTGAGTTAAGTTTATTCTTAGCTTTTGTAGATGTTTCAAAGTAATTGTGTTTAATTACAGCGTTTGCTAAAGTATCGATATTAGCAAGGTCTGAAGCGTCAGCTAACTCTTCAAAGTTATTTCTTGATTTGTTTGTTGTGATTGAATCAACTAAATCAAGTAAGTTTTGAGCTTTAGCAATAGCAGCTTCTCCATTTGCATCTGAGAATGCTTTTGAATTAAATTCATTAATTGCTTTAACAACATTTTCTCTATGTTTGTTTGAAGCATCTGTTCCATATGTACTTTGTAAGTATTGGTTTGTTAAATCGTTTAATTCATCTACTTTTTTATCGTAGTTAGCTTTATTTAAAGCTTTAGCATCTTCAATAGCTTTTGTTAATGATTCAGCATCTGTAGCGTTTTTAATAGCTTCAGAAGCTTTGAATTTTTCTGAATCAGTTGAATATGGTTCATCTGATAAGTATGGAAGTTTATCAAGTTCTTTAAGAGCTTCTTCTTTTGCAGCATCTAAGTTTGCACTTCCATCAAGAGCAGCAGTTGCATTGTTTAATTTATTTGTTAAATCAATGATGTTATCTACTGGCTCATTAAAGTTAATAATATCTTTAATTGCTTCTACATCAGCTTTAGCTGCATCAAAGTTAGCCTTTGGTTGTTCTGAAGCTTTTTTGTAAGCAATTGTTTTTTGTGCTTTAGAAGCTTTATCTAGAGCTTCTTTAGCATTATTCATTAAAGTAGCATTGTTTACAATGTTATTTACATCTACAATAGCTTCTTTAGCATTAATATCAGTTTTAGCAGCATCTTTTTGTGCTTCTGATAAGTAACTTAACTTATCAATAGCAGCAATAGCATCTGCTTTAGCTTTTGCTAAGTTTGAATCTCCGTTTAATGCTTTGTGAGCATCTTTAAGAGTTTGCACTTTATCTTGTAAGTTTTCTACAGCATTCTCAAAGTCTTCTTTGTTTTCTAATGAATTTAAATTATCTAATGCTGTAGTTAATGCATTTTGTTTGTCTGCATCAGCTTCTTTGAATTGAACTTTTTCTTTAACTGGAGCAATGTCTTTAATTGTTCCTAGAGCGGTATCAACTGCTTTTGTATTTGAAACAATATTATTTACATTGTCAATTGTGTTTTGTTTTTCAACTTTAGCTTTAGCAGCATCTTTTTGTGTTTCAGAGATGTTTTGTAATGCATCAATAGTTTTCTTAGCTTCTTTTTTATACTTGTCTAATTCAGTTAAGAAACCACTTAAAGTAATAGTTTTAGATTGTTCTGATTCAATATCAGTTAAGTTTTCTTTAGTTGAAGCAATTTTATATTTAAAGGTAATTGAGCCATCGGTATCATCAGCGCTTAACTCAACAATTTTTAAATTAACTTGATTAATCGCTTCATTATCTAAGTTCATATCAAAATATGTACCTAAATTATTTAATACTTGATCTTTATTAGCTAATAATTCTGAAGGTAAAATTTCAGCTTGATTATCTAATTTATATTCAACATGAGATTGGATTGTATCATCTGCTAATAAATTATTAATTCTTTCTTTTTCAGTTAAAAATCCGTTAATAGTGAATTTTTTATCATCAACATGAATGTCATTTAAACCGTCTCTTGTTGAATAAATGCTATAAGTACCGCTTAAAGTACCATTTCTATCATCACGAGTTTTATTACTAATTGTAATATTTGTGGTTTTAACGTCATTTTTATTTAAATTACCGATAGTAATTTCAGTATCTGAAGCTTGTTTTTGATTTTTATCACTAACACTATTATTAAAATCAAAAACTAAACCTTCTAATCTTTGTAATTCAGTTTTGAAACCGCTTAATTTATTAGTATTAGCACTTCTTGTTTCATTAACAACAATTTCTGCACCTTCTAAACCTGGTTTAGTTGATTGCAAGGTATAACTTACTTTGATATATCCTTCACGATCATCACGTTCAGTAATAGTTAATGAATTTTCTTTAACTTTAATTTGATTTTGTTCTAAAGTTTCATTATTCTTTAATTTAACAATTACTTTTGAATCAATTACATCATTTTTATTATAAAGAGGTAAGTATTGATCACGATTTGTAAAATCAAGCACAATTTTCGGTAAGAAGTCTTCAATTCTTCTTTTCTCTTCTTCAGTATTTGTTAAGAAGCCAGCAAAATTAACAGGAGTTGATTCTTTAGAAATTACTTGTTGTTCTTTGAATGTTTCTTTTCAATTGCTTACTAATTTTTTCAAATCAGTTTGATCAGTATTTACTTGTCTATTTGAAATTAATTTGTATTTAACTCCAATTTGACCAGTATTATCATTTGCATCTGTTAGAAGTAAATCAGAGCTATGATCGCTTGTATTGTCGGCATTTTCTTTAATTGAAGCACTAAAATTATCTTTATTTAATGTTGAAGCTTTTTGAGTTTCTTTATTAACAGCGTTATTTAATGAAATATTATATGGATTAGTGTCAACTAATTTATTTAATCTTTGTAATTCTGTTTCAAATCCACTAATAATAATTTCTTTAGTATTAGAAACCACAGAAGCAAAGTCTGGTTTAGTTGATCTAATTCGGAAACTTAAACGAATTTCACCAGTTAAATCATTGTAACCAACAATTTTTTGATTAACAAATTCATAATTATCTTTATTTAATGTATCTCAAGTTCAATTAGTGGTTGCATTTGTTAAACTTGAAGCTTGTTCATTTGCTTTATTTGGAAAATCAATACGATAAAGAACACCATTTTCAGCTTTGTCACTAAAATCAATAGAATCTAATCTTTCTTTTTCTTTTTGCGCTAAAGTTTTAAAGCCACTTAAAGTACCTGATTTATTATATTGTTTGCTTGAAGTTACAGCATTCAAGTTTTGTGAATAAACTGTACCTCTATTAGAAATAATTTGTCAAGTATAACTAATTTCACCTGTGTTATCATTAGCTGATTTCTCTACTACTTTTAAGTTATAGCTTGTATCTTGATTAGTTGCTAATTTATTTAAAATTATGTCTTTTAATAATTGTGACGCCGTTCATTTATCATATTGGTCGCTTGCAATATTTTTAATTCCAGCTTCAATTGCTAAGTTTTGAATAATTTCATCAAGACGCATTTGCTCAGTTTTAAAGCCTTTAATTTGTGCGTATT
The DNA here is from genome assembly GCF_048381515.1 of Mycoplasma sp. 4463. Lineage (NCBI taxonomy): Bacteria > Bacillati > Mycoplasmatota > Mollicutes > Mycoplasmatales > Mycoplasmataceae > Mycoplasma > Mycoplasma sp. 4463. Next base: position 28,713 of record NZ_JBLWID010000004.1, on the reverse strand, counting down.
TATTATCTGAAGTTACATCTTTATAAATTTCATCGCTTTTTTCAGAAACTAAATGGTATTGGATTCTAATAGAACCTTCAATTTCATTTCTTGCATCAATACTATCAATTACTACTCTAGCTTCCGGAGTAACTTCATTGATAGTTTTAATTACTTTTTCAATAACTGTACTTGAAGGTAAAGTTGTAGTTTTGTTTTCATAATCTAATGTAACAGTTAAATTATTTAAACGTTCTTTTTCTGCTTCACGATCAATTTTATCTTGCTCTGCCTTAGTTCTGAAACCAGATACACTAATAGAACCTAAATCAGTATTATCTGAAACGGGCGTTACAAAAGGAGCATTAGGATCAACTTCTCAATTAGAAATTAATTCAGCTTGAGTTTTGGTTGATCTAAGTTCGGCTTCAATATTAACAGTTCCTGCAGCATCATCTACACTTTCTTTAGAAACATTAATTAATTCAGCTTTATTTTCATTGCTTTGAGTATAGTAGAAATTACTTAAATCATCACTATCATCTACTGCTTTTGAAGGTATTGATAATGATTTTTGTGGATAATCAACATTAATATTTTCATTATACATCTCTTGACGTAAATTATTTAATCTACCTTTTTCAGTTAAATAATTATTAATAATAATTTCTTTTGGTTCTGAAACTACATCTTGACCGTTTTTGTTACTAATAACTTTAAATTGAACTTTTAAAGCCCCAATTACATCATTATAACCAATTACATTAGTGATACTAATTCTTTCGTTAGAGTGATTATCTGGAGTTTTGAAAGCTAAGTTAATATCATTATGCTTAGAAGCATCATTGAAAGCAGAAGCTAATTTAGTTGCATCACCTAAACCGACAAATTCAGCATTGTTATAGGTATCAATAATTTCCTTTTCTCTTTCAATTGGACTTTGGAAACCACCAATAGTAATTTCTTTAGTTACACTTGAAGTAACGTCACCTAAATTATCTTTAGTAGAAGTTAAATTATAAGTAACAATTACTTGTTGATTATTGTTTGGATCTACTTTTACATTAGTAATTGCGATTTTAGCTTTTGAATCACTTAATAATTTTTGGTTTGGACTCAACATATCTTCATTTACTTCTGAAGCTAAAACTTTATTTTTAGCTTTTTGTCCAGCATAAGTAATTTCTTTAGTGATTGTTTTGTCATTGATTACTTTGTCTAATCTTTGACTTTCAGTTAAAGTATTAAAAGTAGCAGTTCTTGCCTCAGTAGAAACAATATCGTCTAAATTGGTTCTTTTTGATTTAATCTTGTATTCAACGGTAAATGCTCCAGTTTTATCATTAATAGAATTTGAAACAATTTCAACTTCATAAGCTTGATCATTTTCACTTGCAGCAAAAATAATATCACTTGGTTCTATTTCAGAAGCAGTTTTATTTAATTTAGCGTTTTCACTTAAAGTAGGTTGATAACTAAGAGCATCAATTCTTTCTTGCTCGGTTTTATATTTATCATTAGTTGCTGATTTAAAAGTATAAGTTTTAACTGCAGTTTCTGCGTTAGTTAAATTCGCTTTAGTTGATCTTAATTTATATGAAATAGTTACATTTCCACTTCGATCATCTTTATTAGTAACAGTTAAATCAACTACTTTAGCTTCACTGTTTTCAGGTAAATTAACTGCTAAAGCACTATTAATGTTAGTAGCAGAAATTTCAGAAGGCATTAATTCTGAATTTTTATTTCGATATGAAACTTCTAATTCGTTTAAACGATTAATTTCTTCAAGATTATTAGTTAAATAACCTGAAAACTTTGCAGTGTTAGATTGTTTAGATTTAATAGGATCCGAATTATTAACAGCAGGTTCTCAATTATCTGAAACTAAATTATCTCTAGTTGAAATTAATGTATAAGCTACTCCAATTTCCCCTGTATCATCGTTTGAATTTAATGTTAAATTAGAATCGATTTTAACATTTTGATTAGTAAGAGAATCTGGAACATTAGTAACAAAATCAGCTGATGTTAAATCAGAAGGTTTGTTGTTTGTTGTTCCTGATTTTTGACTAATTACAGAAGTAGGAGAAGTATTTTTAATTAACTCATTAATTCTATCTAATTCAGTTTTAAAATCAGAAATAGTTACAAATTTTTCTTCTGATTTAATAGTTTTAAGATTTTCTTTAGTTGATTGTAATTTGAAACCTAATTTAATTTGTCCAGTAATATCGTTATAAGCAACAATTCTTTTATCAACGAAGGTATATTGAGCATCTGCTTCTGGACTTCAAGTTCACTTACTGCTATCTAAATCTTCTATTGTAACTTTAGAAGCTAAAATTTCAGATTTATCACTTCTATCAATTGAATAACCATTTAAGCCATCTAATCTAGTTTTTTCACCATTTTTAAATCCAGTAATTGTTACACTATTGGTATCAGATTGTGGAGCAGTATAAGTAATATTTTTTAAATCATTATCACTTCTTCAGAATAAATCTTCTTTAGATTTAGTTGAAGTTAAAGTGAAGTTTAAAGCGCTTTTACCATAATCAGATTCTGGATTAATGTTTGTGATACCAAAAGTTAATTTGTCATTTGTTGCATTTGAATATGAATAATTAGCTTTAGTTGCAGCAGTTGTTGAATCGGCTAATTCATTTGCAGCTGTAAAATTAAGATTAATTTTACTTGAATCTTCATTAATACTATTAGCAATAGTATTTAATCTTTGTTTTTCAGTTTGATAATTATCATTAGTATCTGCTTTAAAAGTGTAAGTTTTTACTTTAGTTTTAACATCAGTTAAATTAGCTTTAGTTGAAACTATTTCATAAGTAATTTCAAGTTTACCATCAACATCATTAGCAGCAACTACTTGTATATTTTGAATAACAGCATCTGGTTGATTGTCATTAATTTCAACAGTAAAAGGAGTTTTATCAGTAGCATAGTTTTTAGCTACATTAGTAGCAAATAAGTCTGGTTTTTTATTAGTATGGTTAATAGCTAAGTTATATAAACGAGTACTTTCATCAAGTTTAGATTTAAGTTTACTTAATTCTTCTTTTAAAGCTTTAAATTCTTTTAATGCTTTATCATAAAGTCCACTGTAATTATTTGGATCTGTTTGTTCAACTTGATTGAATTTATCTTTATTTTGGTTACCATCTGCTAATTTTAAGTTAAATGCAGTAGTTAACTTGGTAGTTAAACTATCGGCAGCATTTTTGAGTGAATCAATAGCATTTTTATAACCAACATTAGTATCTGCCACATCATTAGTTTGTCATTGGTTAATTTTTTCTATTTCTTTACCAATTGCTAGGTCTAAGGCTTTAACTTTTGTGAATTGAGCTTCTTTATCACTTTCATTAGTAATTGTATTATCAATTTCTTTTAACAATTGTTGTTTTAATTCAACTGTCATGTGTTTTAATTCATTTTGTCTTGGTAAATATGAACTAGAACCATCTAATTTAGATTTGGCATCTTCAAGATCTCTTAATAAAGTTTCAATTTCTGTGCTATCAGTAATTGTTTTAGTAGCAGAATCATCAATTACTGCTTTGGTTTGCTCAATAAATTGTTTGTACTTATCTTTTTCGCTTTGAGTTTTTTCATAAGCGTAAAGTTCATCAGTAATTTCGCCATTATTATTTGGTTTAAGTGAATCAGGTAATCCATCATAGTAATCTTTTAATGCTTTCATTTGTGTATTTAAATTAGTTGCATTTGTTTTAAATGTTTCATAATTTTTACGATTTACATAATTACTATCATTACTATCTGCAATATTTATTTGATCAATTAAAGCTTGTTTTTGCTTAGCAGTTAAATTAGTTAATGAACGAATATGATCAATTAATGCTGCTTTATCATAAATTAGTTTTAAATTTGCATCATTACCAAATTGAGTAAATTCTTCACTTATTGGATTTAGTTCTGCTTCATTGATTAATTTTGAAAATTCTGTCTTATCAGTTTCAGTTAAATTAGTTAATTCATTTAATTTAGCAATTGAATTAGTTTTAGCTTTAGCAAAAATTTTATTAATTTGTTCTGCTAATTTACTATTATTTGTGCTTCAAACAGCGTCTTTAACTGCTCCATTATTACTTTCATAGTTATTTTGTAATCTTTCTAATAAAGCAGCAAATTCTTGTCTTTCAGTTTCAGTACTTTCAACAAAAATAAATGAATCAACAGCTTTTTTAGCTTGATTTTTGTTACCATCTAAAGCATTTAAACTTTCAGTTAATAAATTAAGTCCATTATCCAATTTAGTTTTGAAGTTGTTAAACTTAACATAATCAGTTAAAAAGCCTTTACTTGGATCATTTAAAAAGATTTTTTGGTATTCTGCATTGTCAAAAGCGTCAATAAATTTATTGTATTTTTCACCATCTTCATGAGAACTTAGAGTATTTTCAGAAACAGTTTCTTTTCAATTTCCATCGGCATTTTTTAAATTATTGTTAATTCAAGTTACATAATCATTTAAATATTTACGTTTCTGAATTGCTTCAGCAACTTCTGCTTGGAATTGCTTCAATGTTTCTAAATTGGTATTTGAATTTGTTTCAATTAAGTTATCAATACCACTATTAGTTGCAGTTAATTTAAACTGATTATTGATAATGTCAATTGCTTTTTCTTTAAATAATTTAACTAAATTATCTTTTTCAGCTTGGGTTAAACTTTGGTATGCTTCAGGATAATTTTGACTAAACTCACTAGTTGCAAGATCATTAATCTTACCACTAATTGTTTTGTCATTAGCAACTTTGTATCCATCTAATTTCGCCACTTCTTGATCATAGGTTTGGTGATTACGACCCAAAATATTAATTAATTTAATACCTCATTCAGTAGCAGTTTTTTGCCCTTGTGGGAGAGGCTGATCGTTTTTTAAGGCATTTTTTCCAGTAGATAAATAATTGTGAAGTTCCTCTACCTTATCTTTTAAATTTTGAGTTGAAGAATAAGCAAAATTTAATTGAGAAATTAATTTATCTTCAACGTTAGATAATGCTTTATTAGTATCAGAATAATAAGTTTGATCAACTTCTGAAGCGAATTGAATCATAGGAACCATTGTTCTTAATAATCTAATGAATCTGTGCACATATTTTTGATCATCTGGGGTACTTGTGCTGTTATGATCATCAAATCAAACATCACTTTCATTCTTATTTTCACCCTTATTTTTAAATTCATTATTAATAAATTTTTGAACTAATTCACTAACTCAACCTGATAAATTAGGGAAATCTGTTTGTAACATTTGTTCAATTCTTAATCTATCAGTAATAAGAGGAGTATAGGCTAAATCATTAAAAACATAAAAACCTTGAGAATCTTTAGTTGTGGAAGCAAGTTTTGCTTCTGCAATATTTCATTGATTTTGGAAATTAGTGTCTTTAATTTTTGCTTTAATTTTGAAAGTGCTTGGATCAATATTATTAAGCGGTGAATTTAAAGTGTATTCACTATAATATTCTCTTGCATTATTTATGTTATTGTATTTTGTTCTATCTAAATCAAGCAATTTAATTTCTGTACCATTTTGATTAGTGTAATAAAGACCTACTTCGTACAATTTATTATCAATTTCATCATCTTCTCTTCTTTTAATTGATTTAGGTAAATATATGTTAGCTTCAGATGAATTAACTGTTTCTTTAATTCTAAATTTGTATTCAGATGATTTAGTTTTTTCACTTCTTATGATAAATCCAGATTCACCTTCAAAACCAGAGTTAAATCCAACATCAAAAAGAGTGTAAGCTCCACCTAAAAAGGTTGGAACAGAAGTGTTGCCATTTCATTTAAAATTAGGATTATCAACTGTTTCAAATTCAACAACTACAACGTTGTTTGATCATCCTCTATTTCTAGCATTTGGTGCGTCAATGAAAAAACTAAACATATATCCAGCATTTTTTTCTAATAAATTTCAAAAACCAATACCTTCATTATTTAATAAATCTTCATCATACAAGCCATCATTAATTAATTGTCTTGCTACTTCACCATTTTCAAATTTATTAATTTTTTTAATAGATTTATGATAGAAACCAGGTGTTCCCTTTCCAAGGGTAGTAACTTGGTCATTAATTAATCTATTAGCAATATTTGAGCGGCTATCACGAGTTAAACCATTTTTTTCAGCAGTTACTTGTTCTTCTGCTGTTCAAGGATAGGCAGAATTAGTTCACAATCCTCTTAATCTGATTTCACTATTATTGTTATATCCAGCTGCTCCAGCGGTAGAAGTGTTTTCTGGATTTACTCAGTTAACAATATTTTGTCACTTATCTTCAAAATAAGGATTTTGAGAATAAAGTGGATTAATAAAAGTGTAATCACTTTTATTGGTTGGTAATTTAGTTCATGAAACCGGAATTTCTTTTGTTGAAACATTTGCATAATCAATAACATTAATATCAGCTGGATAAAATGAAAATTTAACGAATGAATTATCCGCTAAAATCATGTCTTGAGAAAAATAAAAACCACCTAAGTATCTGTTTTCTCTAAAATTAGCTGGTTGATCTTTATGAAAAATTAATTTTCATTTTCTACGTCTACCATTTAATGATTTATCATCAACCCAATTACCTCTTTTAGTAAATCTATCAAAATAATTTGTATTTAAGAAATTAGGATTTCTATTATCAGTTACCGATGGATCACCAATAGTTACTAAATTTTGAGTTCCTTTATATCCATAGAATTGATACCCGTTTCCATTGTCATATGAACCATATTGACTATATCTTGTATTAGAATAAATGTCAGTATCTTCATAAAAGAAACTGTCATATTTAGTATCAGTAGTATCTTTACCCATATAGATAGGAACTGAAGAAATTAAAAGTATAGATGAAGAAAGAGCAGCGCTTAAAAGCGTAAATATATTTTTTTTCTTCATAAATTAAGTCTCCTGTTAATTGTTTTAATTAAATATAAATATATACACATTAAAATAAACATAAAAATAACTCAAGTCAGGCGAGTTATTATTGATGATTTCGAAATACATATGAAATCATTATATATATGTATATGTATACGCATGTATTATACATCTTATAGAAAGAATTATAAAAAACAAAAAGTTTTGAAAATTGCATTAATTTTAGGTATGACATTAATTCCTGTGGCATTTGTTGCTTCTTGTGAAAACTCTAAACAAAAAGAAATAAACCGGGCACACTAAAGGTGGACAGAAGGTTTAATTAGACATAATAACACCTCAATGTTGTTGAGGTGGTTTTACATTTATGAAATTTTTTGGTTTTTAAAAAATACAAAAAAATCAGCACTATTTTTATCTAGCACTGATTCATTTTGATTGCTTATTAATTGTTAATTAACTTCTTATTTTTTCTTTCTACCAAATACAAAGATTAACATACCAATTAATCAAGTTGCAGCTGAAACAGCTACAAAGTATGGTCAGATTAAGATTGGTGATATTTCTTTTAATCTTTTATCCATAGTTGTTTGTTTAACTACATCTTCATTGTTATGAGAGTTAAGATTATTTAAAATTTCATCTGAATCAGCAATTGCTTTATTAATTGCATCTTTTTGATATTTAGTGAATTTTTCAAATTTCTTAGATTTGGTTAAATCCACTAAATCATTTTTAGCTTTAGCCAATTCTTCAGCATCAACATATAATTGAGCAATTTGATTATGTTTATTATTAAATTCTGTGCTTGTAGCATTATTATCCAAAATGTTATTAATTAATGTTGCTTTGGTTGTGTCATTAAGCACGTCGCTCGCTTTAACTTGTTGAATTAATTTGTCTTTAGCTTTAACATTATTTAAGTTATTTATAAAGCTTGAATCATTAGTTAAATTCAATGTTTCGCTAATTAATTTATCTCTGGTTTCATCAGAAATTTTGTTGTCTTTAGCTTCTTGATGTAATTGATCAATTAAGTCTAATCTAGCTTTTTCATTGGTTAATTTATTAGTAAATTCTTCGCTTGTTTCATCTAATTCTGTAATGTTTTGAGAAATTGAATCTTTTTGTTCTTGTGTTAAGTTTGGATTTTGTCTAATTTGATCAATTGCTTCTTGTTTTTTATCAATATTTTTAGCTATTTCATTGTAGTTTTGTTCAGTTGGATTGTTAGCTAAAACATCTTCAACTAATTTAGCTTTATCATTGTCACTTAAAGTTTGATCATTATTAATTTTGCTTAATTTATTTAATTGATCTTTGATGTTGTCAAAGCTTACTAAAGCATTTTCGCTATTAGCGTTAATTGGGTCTAATTCAGCAATTAATGCATCTTTTTGAGCTTGTGGTAAGTCTGATTGGTTAATTTGTTCGTAAAGTTCAGCTTTTTTATCAACATTACTAATTTGATAATCAAGACTTGATTTGGTTTGATTGTTATCTAAGTCAATAATTTCATCAACTAGATTTGCTTTATTTTCTTTAGTTAACTCATCATTTGCTTTAATTTGTTCAATAGCTTTAACTTTAGCTGAAATATTATCTGCTTCAGCATCAAAATTATCTGAATCTTTTGCTAAGTTATGAACTTGATCAATTAAAGCTTCTTTAGTATTTTCATCTAAATTAGGGTTTTGTTTAATTTGGTCAATTAAATTCAATTTAGATTCAATGTTATTTAATTTATCAGTTAATTTACTGTCATCATGAGGGACATTAATTACTTCATTTACTAATTTGTTTTTATCTTCATCGCTAATGTGTTCATTAGTTTGAATTTTTTCAATTAGTTTAGCTTTTTGATCAATGTTAGCAATTTGATCAACTAAATCAGATTGTTTATTGTTTAAGTTAGCAACTTCATCAATTAATTGTGTTTTTTGATCATCAGTTAAATTAGGATTGCTTCTGATTTCTTTAATTTTATTTTCTTTAAGTTCTTCATTAGCTAATTGATCAGCAAATGTTTTATCTCTAGGGTCTAATTGACTGATATTATCACTTAATTTCGCTTTATCTTCAGTGTTTAATTGAGAGTCATCAGTAGCGTTAATTCTTTCATAAGCTTTTTCTTTAGTTTTAATCTTGTCTAATGTATCACTATATGAATTTTTGCTAGCTTCATTGTTTAATTTATCATCAACATTAGCTTTTTCAATATCGTCGATTAAATCTGTTTTTTGTTCAGGTGTTAAATTAGCATTGTTTTTAACATTATTAATTAAGTCTGCTTTATTAACGATTTTATCTAAATTGTCTTTGAAGTTTTGAACTTCATCAGCATTATCTGAATTAGAAGGAATAGCTAAGTCTTTAACTTGATCTATTAAAGCTTGTTTTTCAGCAGGAGTTAAGTTGTTATTTTTATTAACTTTTTCAATCGCCTTTTCTTTAGCATATTCAAAGTTTTTATCACCGTCAAGAGCATTTTTTGCATCAATTAATGCTTTTTTTAATTCTAACACTTTAGCAACGTCTTCATTTGAACCTTGTTTACTGATTAATTCATCAACTTTGGTTTTAGCTTCATCATAGTTGGCTTTTGGTTCTTGAGAAGCTGCAACATATTTAGGATTGTCTGGTTGAGTTAATTCATCATTAATTGCCTTAGCTGTTTCTTTTAATTGACCCATAGCATTGTTCAATGTTTGCGCCTTATCAACCACTTTGTCAACATTAGCTAACAATTTAGCTTTATCAACTTCTTCAATTAAAGCTGTTTTTTGAGCGTCATTAAGATGTTCAAGACCATTAATTAAGCTTCTTGCTTCAGCTTTTTTGTTATTGATTTTTTCATCACCGTCAAGATTTTGAGCAGCAACATTTAATTTTTCAATTAATGAATCTATGTTGTCAATACTTAATTCAGCGCTTCCATTTTCTTTATCAGCTAAATTGCTTGCATCATTAAACGCTTTATCAAATTCACGCATTTTTACTTCGGTTGCGTTTTTATAATCAACACTATTAGGTGTATCTTGATTGTCAGCGACTGCTTGTTTAAGCTCAGCCATTTTTTCATCTAATGCTGCTGCTTCTTCAGTTACAGCTCTAACATCTTCAGGAGTTGTGGCTTTATCAACTTTAGCAATTAAAGCTAATTTTTGAGCATCATTAATGTTTTCTAAAGCATTAATTTTAGCAATTTCTTCAGCTCTAACTGTTTTAATGTGTTCTTTACCATTTAAGTTATTAATTGCTTCATGAACCGCATTGATTTTTTCTTCAATCTTGTCATTGCTTAAGATGTCTTTTGTGTTATCACTCGGTTCGTTTAAAGCTGTTTTATAGTCTTTTAAGGCTTGAATAGCATCGTCATATGCTTTTCTTAAATCTTCTTCTGAACCTGTGTAATTAATATCGTTTTTAATCTTAGTTTCGTTGTTTAAGTATTGATCAAGTGTAGCCATTGTACCATTAACTAACGCATTATTTGCGTCAACACTATTTACATCGGCAACTGAATTTTGCTCATTAATTTTAGCAATTGCTTCTTCTTTTTGTTGATCAGTTAAGTTAGTGTAAATTGGATTTTCACCATTAATTTTAGCAATAGCATTTTCTTTAGCTTGAGCAACTTTTTCTTCACCGTTTAATCCATTGATTGCATTATTTAGTTCAGTGATTTTAGTATCAATTTGCTCAACACTTAAATTAGTTCCATTATCACCTAAATCTTCAGCTCTAATTGCTACTTGATTATTGTATTTAACTTGACGATCTTCGTCAGCTTCAACATAATCAACACTTGTTTTGTCAACTTCAGCAATATCTTTGTAAGCTTTCATTTTGCCATCAATTTCTTTAGCTTTTTCAACAATATTATTAGCTTCACTTGCTTGGTTATTTTTGACTTCTTCAGTTAAGGATGATTTTTGAGCCGGATTTAAGTTAGTTAAATTATTAATTGTTTCAATAGCTTTGGCTTTAGCTGCTTCGTCAGATTTGGCTTGATCTAAAAGATTTTTAACATTAATAGCAAAATCTTCATTTGTCTTATCTAATGTGGCAGCATCAATTTTAGCAATATATGTATCTTTTTCAGCTTTAGTTAAATTATCTAGTTTAGCCAATTCATCTTTGGCATTAGTTTGTGCATATTTAAGAGCTTTGTTATAAACAGCTTGTGTTTCTTCTTGTGTTGGAACTTTTGGTAATTTTTCAATTTCAGCTTTCAATAATCCTTTTTGGTTTTCGTTTAGACTTGGGAAATGATTCTTAATGTCATTTCTTAATACTTCTCTATTTCCATCAAGGGCTTCATCAGCAGTTTTTAAGACTTCTTTACTTTGGTTTGCTTCGTCAGCTAAACCATTTAATGAATCATCAGTTGCATTGCTTAAATCTTTAGCTTTTAATTCTGCTAATTTATCTTTAGCATTTTTCAAGGCTTGATCAATAGCTTCTTTTCTGTCTTGCGCATCGTTGGTATAAATACTTGTTGCAACTTTAGCTTCTGTAGAAGTAATTTGTTTTTCTAAATCGCCAAGATCTAAGTTTAATTTTTGAGCTTTTTCTAAGATTTTTTGTGCAGCTTCTTCATCAGTAGCATTATTTAATAAGTCTTTAATTTTATCTTTTTGATCTTTTGATAAATTATCAAGTTTATCAACTTCTTTAGCTTTTTTGTTTTTGTTTTCTTCACCATTAAGTCCATTGTAAGCAGAAATTAATTCTTCTTTAGCATTGTCAATTTCTGTTTTTGAAACATTATCTTTAACAATTAAATTATTTAAAGCTTCTAATTTAGCATCATATGTTGCTTTTAATGATGAATCAGCTAATCTATATTTGTCAGCAACTTTATTTGCTGATTTAGCTGTTTCATAGGTTAATTGGCCATCGTTTGCTAATTTTTGAATTTGTTCTTTTACAACGTTCTTAGCTTCTAAAATAGCAGTATTTAAAGCTGTAGCAGATTCTTGAACTGTTGAAGCTTGTGATGTTGTCGATGTTTTAACCTGATTTTCAAATACAGTTTTTTGGTCTTTTGTTAAATCACTTAAATCATTAATTGCGTTAATAGCTGCTTGTTTATTTTGATTTAATTGTTCAGCTTCTTGAATTACCGCTTTAACAGCAGCGTCATATTTGTGACCTTGAGTTTCATCAAGTGCAGCACTATTAACTTTTCCTAATAATTCAGTAATTTCTTCACTTGAAAGATTTGCATAATTATTCTTATTAATTTTGTTTGACGCTTTGGTATTACTTAAACTTAATCCTTCTTGAAGGATGCTTGTTTTTTCTTCTTGTGTTGGTTGTTTTTGTAAATTATCAACTTTGTTTTGTAAAGCTTTAATTTGACTAGCATCTAATAATTCTCAATTATTAAGATCTTCTTTGAATTTGTTTCTAAATCCATCTAAGGCATCAATTGCATCATTTAAGGTTGACGTTTGAGTGTTAATTTCACCGGTTTTTTTAGCAATTTGATCTTTGTTTAAATTACTTAAATCAGCTGTTTCATAGCCTTCTAAGGCTTTTTTAGCATCTTGAATTGCTTGGTCAAATTTAGCTTGGTTACTTGTTGTATCACCTGTATATTCAAGTTTATCTTTTTTACTTTCAGCTTCAGCTATTTTAGCTTTAAGATCACTAATAGCTTTATCTAAGTTTTTAGCTGCTTCAATAATTTTGTTTGCTTCTTCTTTATTAGCGGCTTCATCAATTTTATCTTTGATAGCTTGTTTTTGTTTAGGAGTTAAATTGTTTAAAGTATCAATTCTTTTGTTTAATGCATTTTGGTTTTGATCACCATTTAACTCACCATAAGCAGTTTTTAAATTGCTTAATACTGTTTCAACAGCACTTAATTCTGAGTTAGCGCCATTAGTTTTATTAAGTAATTCTTGAGCTGCAGATAAAGCATCATCATAAGCTTGTTTTTTATTAGCATCTGCTAAAGTATAAACAATAGCTGTTTTAGCATCATTGTTTTGATCATCTTCAACTGTCTTTTTAGTTAAAGCGGTTAATTCAGCTTTAACAGCATCACTTAATTCATTCATTTTTGCATTTAATGTGCTTGCTGTTGTGCTACGAGATTGAATTGCTTCGGTTGACTTAGCTGATTTTAAATCCGCTTTATAAGCTTCTAATTGATTGTTATTTAAATAAGGGTAATTATTTGTTGCATCAGCAATAGCTTTTTCAATTTCTGCTTTAACTTGAACTTTAGCTACTTCATTAAGATTATTGGCTTTTTCTAATTCATCTAATAAAGTTTGTTTTTTTGCTTCAGGAACATTGTTATTAATGTATTGGGCAACTTTTTCTTTTTCAGCTTGTAAAGTGGTTTTAAAACCTCTTAAAGTAATTGTTCTTGTGTTAGTTGAAACAACCGCTGGATTTTGTGGGTCATTATTTGAATTGAATATTGCTTTGGTAGAAGCAATTTTGAATGTTATATCTAATGTACCATTATCATTGTTTGGCGATAATTGAATACTGTTTAAATAACCTTCAACATCTAAGTTTGCTGGATTGTTAAACGCTTTTATAGCTTCTTTAGCAACTTCACTTGGCAATTGATTTCTGTCAATTACGTTAGTATCACTTTCATCAATAGTAAATGAATTATTTGAATCAGCTAAAATAGCATCTACTCTTTCTTGTTCAGTTAAAGTGCTTAAGGCATTATCATTATTTAAAATATAAGTTTTACTTGATTGGATACTTTCAAGATTTTCCTTAGTTGATTGATATTTGTAACTTAAGTCTAATTTACCTGTTAGTTCATTTCGATTTGAAATAACTCAATCAACTGGTTTAACATCTGCAGGGATTGTAGAATCGTTAAATTCAACATCATCTTTAGTAATTTCACTAGCAGTTTTAGTATTTTTTGAATTATCTTTAACTTTGGCAGTTGCAGTTTGTAATGAATTTAATCTAGTTAATTCATCATTATAACGTTGTTGACCATTTAAATTATTAATTGCATTTTGAATTTCAGTATTCATTGAGTCAACATTAGTTTTATTCATCAAGTCAGAATTATTTTTAGTATTTAAAGCAGTTAATAAATCTTCTGCTTTTTTAATTGCGCCACCTTTTTGACCATTATTTTTAGCAGGATTACCATCATAAGCAGATCTTAAATCATTTGTTGTGTAAATATAATCGCCACCTGTTACAACAGTATTTTGTTTCGTGATGTAATCACGCAAGGTTTTCATTGATGAATTTAACGCATTATTAGTTGCATCTTGACTGTTAACATCTGCAATGGTATTTTTAGCATTAATTAAAGCAATTGCTTTTTCTTTTTGTTTATCAGTTAATGATGAATAATCGGAATTAACTTTAGCAATTGCTTTTTCTTTAGCTTCTTGTAATCTTTCTTCACCGTTTAAATTACTAATTGCATCTTGAATTGCTTTAGTTCTCTTTTTAACTTCTTCTAATGATAAATTAGATCCTTTAGTCTTATCAACATCAGTTTTTTGTTGATTTACTGCATCATCTAAAGCACTTTGATTGTCTGCTTGAGTATAATTTGTGCCTTTTTTAATTGTTTCAATATTATTAGTTGCGTCAATGTAAGCTTTCATTGCATTATTTAAATCATTTGCATCAGAAACTTTTTGGTCTAATTGATCAATTGAAGCATTTTGAATCGCTTCTTTAATAGCATTTTTTTGTGCATCATTTAAATATTGATAATTATCAATTGCTTTTTTCTTTGCATCTTTTTGATTTTGTTCATATTGAGCTTGAGTTAAGAAACCAGCTCTAGTTTGAGGATTAGTTACATTACTATAAATATTGTTATTATTTACAGTTTGCCCTTCAATTGTTACAAGATCACTCGCTAATCTTGTAGTCTTAAATTTATATGTATAAGTAACTGAACCAGAATCATCATCAGTTGAAGTTTGATTCACATTTGTTAAACTAATTTTATTAGCATTAGCAAAATTAGAATCAATTAAATTAACATTATAATCAGTATTTAATGTTGAATCTGAAGCACGTTTAATTGGATTAGAAACAATTTTTATATTAGTAATTTTATTTGCATTAGAATCTTGATTTACTAAATTATTTAATCTAGTTACCTCATTTTGAAAACCAGTTATTTCTGCAGTCTTTTCTGTTGAAATTGCATTAACATCTTTGTTAGATTGCAATTTATAAGCAATTTTAATTTTGCCAGTTATATCGTTATAACCAAGATACTTAACACTATTTTCATAAATTTTTGTATTAGTTGGTAATTGTCAAACAATATCAATATTTGCTTTATTTGCTTTTACCACAGTTGAGGCTTGAATATTTGATTTTTGACTCGGATCTTTATATTCTGGAGTAGCGCTTAAAGTTTCAATTCTTGATTGTTCATCACTAAAACCAGTAATTTTATAAGTTTTATTTTCTGTATAGATGTTGTCTTTATCACTTGATTTAAGAATTTTATAAGTAACTACTAAAGTACCAGCATTATCATCAGCTTTAATACCAATAATTTTAGTTTCTACCCCTTGCTTATTAGGATCAATACTATCAGTAGTAATTAAACCTTGTTTTGCAGTTGAAGGTTTAATGTTTTTATCTGGATAACCAAAAGTAGCACTATAATCTTTAATTTTTTCACGTTCATTATTAATATCAGTTCATTTATCGACAATAGTTTTGATATTTTTATCTGAACCGATTAGAACTTTATTAGAATAGTCTTCATCAGCTACATAAGTATCTTTATACAATTGAGCTTGTCCAATTAATTGTTTAACATTATCTTTTTCATCTTTACTTAAATAAGTAAGACTATTAATTTGATCTTTGGCATTTTCTATTGCCATATCAAATGCAATTTGCATTTCATCATTAATAATTGAATAATAATTTGCATTAATTGCTAAAGTTTTAGTTTGAGCATTATAGGTAAAAGGACCTTTTCATCCCAATTTTCCTTCTAGAGAATTAATGATATAGAATTTTTCACCAATAGTTTTATTTCCATTTAAGAAAGTAAAATTGTTGATTTCTTTTTTAAATTCTTCAACAGCTCCATTAAGTTCATCACCAGTTAATTTATTGATTCAATTTTGTTGTAAAGTATTTTTTCCATTAGTGTAAAAAGTGGTTAACATGCTAGTTGATTCAAAAATGTTTGGAATTGTCTTATTATTTGCATCTTTTAAATTTGCATCAAAAGTATCAAAAGAATTTAAATTAATAGAATTGGTTGATTTTGTAAAAACAGCATAATTTTTAAAATCATTTTGAGGTTTTTGTTGCTCTAAAATTTGAGTTTTTAAATTATTTTTTTCTGTGACAAGAGAATTTAAATTTGCAATAGTATCTAAAACATTCTTAATATTAGATTCATAAGGCTTTGATTTTGTTGAGTCAAATGTTTTAACTTGTTCTTCAGTTGTTAAAGTATTAATAACATTTTGAATAAGATTATTAGTTAACAAATTAGTTGCTCTTGTATTATTTGTTGAATAAGTTTGAGAATTAGCTTTTGTAATTTCGTAATCATTCAATTTGCTATATAGAGAATTTAAATTATTTTTACCAGAAGTTAGAATTGCATCAAGTCTATCGCCTAAAACTTTTTTAATTGTTTGTAAAATTCGACTTAAAAAATCAAATGATTCTAATGTACTATATTTACTTGAATTACTTCTATCTTGTGCTTTTGGATCATCATTATATTCATCAGATTTAAGTTTAATAATGCTAGAATTTGTGTCAATAAAATCTTCTAAACTTTCTTTAACTGAGATATCAGCTAAAGCATAAAGCATTTTGTTTGTGGCAATTGTATTTCAATCACTATCATAAATTTCAGTATTAAGTGGAAATTCACGAACCTCTTTATATTTTTCTTCTATTGATTTTTGTAAATCATCAATTGTATCAATTTTGTTTTTTCAACTATTTTTAGCATCTGTATCTGTAAATTCATTATCAACATTAAAAGAAGTATCAGCTTCAACATATCTAGTTAAAGCATCTTTTTCACCTTTAGTTAATCATTTTTTAGATTGAATATATCTTTTAAGATATTCTAAATCTGTAAATGTGTATTCAATCGGTGCAAAATCAAGATACTCTCTTCCAAAAGTAGTTGACGCAGAAGCAGTTGAGGATTTAGTAATCATTCTTCATTTTTTGGTATCTGAACCTGGAACAAAAGAAGCATTTAGACGTAAATTATCCAAGTTATTGTATTTTTTATAATCTTGATAAATATTTCTGGTTCTAATTACATTTTTATTGTCATAAGAAACACCATTTTTATCTATATTGTATGCAAAAGCACTATTTCCGTTTTCAGAAATAGATAAATTAGCTTGTGGAATTCCATCAGTTACTTGATCGTAAAATTCAAGATCATTTTGAATTTTTTCTTCAGTATTAAATTTCTTTAAATATGACTGTTTCCGATCAGCCATTTTAATAAATCCACCAATAACCTTGTGTTCATCTCTATTATTTAAATTTCTATATTCTGAAACTCCAAAATATGTTTTCTTTTCAGTGGTTGAACCAGTATTACCAGCATATAATTGATTAAAAGGTTCAGTTGAATTATTGAATGGTTTCATTTCTAATTCAACTACAGCTCCTGCAACAATTTCATTATGTGATGTACTTGTATTAACTCTAAAAACAAATAAACCTCCTTGATTTTGAGTTATATTATTTTTAGTAATAACAGGAGTCTTATCCCTAATTATTGAGTGTTGAAATAAACCAAAAGCAACTTTATTGTATTTATCGGTTGTGAAAGTAAATTTAGAATTTCTTACCGCTTGTGGAGTATAACCTCTAATTAAAACATCATAAAGTTCATTACTTCCTTGTTGTCTAGTGTTTTGTCATCAGTTTCTTTGATTTTTATTTACATCTGACATATTATTTTTGTACTCATCAGGAATATGATCATAATATGGTAAATAAGCATAGTCACTAATGTAAGCCATTTTTGACTTACCATTTATGGTTGTACTAACTGATTTATCTGCGCTAGTTAATTGTTGCGTTTTACCTATTCATGGGCTTATTTCCATTTTGCCAATATTGGCTTTTGGATTATCATTGATATTTATAGTATATGTAGTTAATTTACCTTCAGTTTGATCAATATTAACACTGCTACTATCTTCTTTAACAAATAAGTGAATCTTGATATCACCAACTAATCTAATATCGTCAGAAAAGTAAATTCCAGCAGTAAAAAAGTCATTATTTGTATCAGC
Source organism: Mycoplasma sp. 4463 (assembly GCF_048381515.1). Lineage (NCBI taxonomy): Bacteria > Bacillati > Mycoplasmatota > Mollicutes > Mycoplasmatales > Mycoplasmataceae > Mycoplasma > Mycoplasma sp. 4463. The sequence goes on along the minus strand of NZ_JBLWID010000004.1, from coordinate 10,527 downwards.
ATTAGTTAAGTTAACACCAACTTTAACTTTTTTAGTATTAGTTAATGGATTATATCCATTTCCATTTCATCAAGAACCAGTGTTATCAGGTAATAATGATGAAGCACCATCTCTTTCTCAAGAATACATATTACCAATTTCATTAGCAAAACCCTCACCGTTTCAATTAGTTTGATTAATATTCGATGGTAAACCTGGGGTTGAAGCATCGAATAATCTATACCATGCATCGCCAGTTGCACTTCATTTAAGCTTATTATTTCCAGTTTGGCTTAAATTAGTTACTCCATTTGCATCTAAAGAGTTGTATCACCTATGGACTGTGCCATTACTATAATTATCATAACCTGTTCAAATATCATCTGAAATATTAGAATTAACTTTATCAAACACATAATTATCATTATTGATTGCAACATTCACATCTTGTTTTGAATGATTTGCTGAAAGAGTCAAAGTAAGTCCTATTAATGGTGCTGATGCAGGCACAATTAAAAGACCCTTTTTAAATGCTTTGTTTTTCATACATATCTCCTATTCTATATATATATATATATATAACTATTCTGTAATATATATATATATATATATATATAGATTCATTATATATTAAATTGTAGAATTATGAAAACATTAAAACTTTTTTGAAAATTGTATCAAATTCAGGTATGACATTAATTCCTGTGACATTTGTTGCTTCTTGTGAAAATTCTAAACAAAAGAAATAAACAGGGACACTAAAAGTGGACAGAAAGGTTAATTAGACATAATAACACCTCAATGTTGTTGGGGTGGTTTCACATTTATGAAATTTTTTGGTTTTTAAAAAATGCAAAAAAATCAGCACTATCTTTATCTAGTACTGATTGATTTTGATTGTTTATTAACTTCTTATTTCTTTCTACCGAATACAAAGATTAACATACCAATTAATCAAGTTGCAACTGAAGCTGCTATAAAGTATAGTCAAATCACCATTGGTGAGTTGTCTTTTAATGCTTTAGTAATAGCTGTTGTAAGCACGTTTAATCCTTGAATATCTCCAGCCTTAGAAACTAATTGTTTAATGTTTTTAAGGTCTGTTGAGTTAAGTTTATTCTTATCTTTTGTAGATGTTTCAAAGTAATTGTGTTTAATTACAGCGTTTGTTAAAGTATCGATATTAGCAAGTTCTGAAGCGTCAGCTAATGCTTCAAAGTTATTTCTTGATTTGTTTGTTGTGATTGAATCAACTAAATCAAGTAAGTTTTGAGCTTTAGCTATAGTAGCTTCTCCATTTGCATCTGAGAATGCTTTTGAATTAAATTCATTAATTGCTTTAACAACATTTTCTCTATGTTTGTTTGAAGCATCTGTTCCATATGTACTTTGTAAGTATTGGTTCGTTAAATCGTTTAATTCGTTTACTTTTTTATCGTAGTTAGCTTTGTTTAAAACTTTAGCATCTTCAATAGCTTTTTCTAATGATTCAGCATCTGTAGCGTTTTTAATAGCTTCAGAAGCTTTGAATTTTTCTGAATCTGATGAATTTGGTTCATCTGATAAGTATGAAAGTTTAGCAACTTCTTTAAGAGCTTCTTCTTTAGCAGCATCTAAGCTTGCACTTCCATCAAGAGCAGCAATTGCATTGTTTAATTTATTTGTTAAATCAACGATATTATCTACTGACTCATTAAAGTTGGTAATATCTTTAATTGCTTCTACATTAGCTTTAGCTGCATCAAAGTTAGCTTTTGGTTGTTCTGAAGCTTCTGTGTAAGCAATTGTTTTTTCTGCTTTAGAAGCTTTATCTAGAGCTTTTTTAGCATTATTCATTAAAGTAGCATTGTTTACAATGTTATTTACATCTACAATAGCTTCTTTAGCATTAATATCAGCTTTAGCATCAGATTTTTGTGCTTCTGATAAGTAGCTTAACTTATCAATAGCAGCAATAGCATTTGCTTTAGCTTTTGCTAAGTTTGAATCTCCGTTTAACGCTTTATGAGCATTTTTAAGAGTTTGCACTTTATCTTGTAAGTTTTCTACAGCGTTCTGGAAGTCTTCTTTGCTTTCCAATGAAATTAAATTATCTAATGCAGTAGTTAATGCATTTTGTTTGTCTGCATCAGCTTCTTTGAATTGAACTTTTTCTTTAACTGGAACAATCTCTTTAATTGTTCCTAGAGCAGCATCAACTGCTTTTGTATTTGCAACAATGTTTTTTACATTGTCGATTGTGCTTTGTTCTTCAACTTTAGCTTTAGCAGCATCTTTTTGTGTTTCTGAGATGTTTTGTAATGCATCAATATCTTTATTAGCTTTTTCTTTAGCTTTAGCTAATCTATCTTTACCATCAAGGTTACTAATAGCATTTGCTAATTTGCTTGATAATAATTCAATGTCTTGTACTTTGTTTTCAAAGTTCATTGTATCTTTGATTGCATTTACAGCGTCTTTAGCTTTATCAAATGTATCTTTAACAGTATCTGAAGCTTGTGTGTAATCCACTTTATCTAATTTGTCGTTAGCAGCTTCAAGTGTAGCTAATGCATTGTTTAATAATTTTGCATTATTAATAATGTCTTGTACTTTTGCAAGTGTATTTGTGTCTTCAGATTTAATTAAATCTTTAGCAGTGTCTTTTTGAGCTGGTGTTAACTTGTTTAATTTATCAATTTCTTTAATTGCTTCAGTTTTAGCTGCAGTTAATTTATCATCTCCATTTAATTTTCCAGTTGCTAATGTCATATCTGATAATAAATTATCTGCGTTGGCAATTGGTTGTTTTGGATCTGTAAAGCTTGCAATAGCTTGGTTGATAGCGTCTTTAGCATTAGTAAATGCAGTTTGTTTATCTTCATCAGCTTCTGTGTAATCAGGAGTTGTTTGTTTTGTTTTAGCAGCCTCTAATGCATCAACTAATTCTTTTAATTTAGCAGCATTATTAAGGATTTGATCGATTAATTGTTTTGAATTTGTTGATTCATCTTCAATAGCGACTTTAATTAAATCTTTTTGACCTTGAGATAATCCTTTAAGTCCATCAATTGTTTTCTTAGCTTCTTCTTTTGCTGTCGCTAAGTTAGCTAAACCATCAAGTAATTCAGTTTTAGCATCTAAAGCACTAATAAGTGCATCAGGATCATCACTTAATACTTCAAAGTTTGTTGTGTTCTTGATTGCATCAAGCGCTTCTTTAGCTTTGTCAAAGTTAGCTTTTGGTTCATCTGAAGCTTCTGCATAAGCTGGTGTGTTTTGTTTATCAGCTGCTTCATTTGATTTAGCGATAGCATTATCAACTTTTTGAGCATTTGAAAGCACGTTAGCTACTTGATCTTTAGTTGTAACGTTTCTGATTGCATCCTTAGCAGCGTCTTTTTGATCTTCTGTTAAGTTTGTTAAAGCATCAATCTTAGCAATAGCATCATCCTGAGCTTCTTTTAAGTTTCTAGCTCCATCTAAGTTGCTGATTGCATTATTTAAGCTAGATGTTAATGTGCTGATGTTTGCAATAGGTTGTGAGAAGTCTTCAACATCTTTAATTGCATTAACTTTGTCTTTTGCATCATCAAATGCATCTTTAGCAGTTTTTGAAGCATCAATGTATGCCTTTGTTTTTTCAACTTCATTTGCTGCTTTTAATGCTCCTTTAGCAACATTTAACTTTTTAGCATTTTCAAGAGTTGCTTGAACGTCAGCAATTGTTTGTTTTTTCTCAACTTCAGCTTTAGCAGCTTGTTTTTGTGTATCTGATAAGTTTTCTAATCCTTCGATTTCAGTTTTAGCAGCAGCTTTTGCATCATCTAAGTTTTGTTTACCATCAAGTGAGTCGATTGCGTTTTTAAGAACTTCCGTTTTTTCTGCAATGTCAGCAATAGGACTTGTTGTAAAGTCTGTTACTGTTTCAACACCTGATAAGTTGTCAAACGCTGTTTGAGCAGCTTGTTTTTTATTTGTAGGTGTTGTTGACGCTTCTGTGAATTGTGGTTTTGATTTAACATCATTAAATTTTTGAACTTGTTGGATAGCAGCATCAACATTTGTTGCGTTTGTGGCAATGTCTTTTGCTTCTTGGACTGTTGTAGCTGCATTTACTAATTGTTTAGCTTTATCTTTTTGAGTTTGTGATAAGTATTGTAAGTTTTCAATTTCTTCAAGAGCAGCATCTTGAGCATCTTTTAATTTGTTTGCTCCAGATAAACCATTGTTTGCGCTATTTAAATTATTAATTAATTCTTGTTTATTATCAACTAGCTCTGTTCCATCAGATTTTGTAGTAATAGCATTTTCAATTGCTTCTTTAGCTTTATTGAATTGTTGCTGTTCTTCAGGTGTTGATTCTGTGTATTTTGGAGAATTAATAATTTCTTTAGCTTCTTGAAGTTTTTGTGCTAATTCATTTAAGTCTGCAGCGTTATTTTTAATGTCTTCTATAGCTTGTGAATTTGCAGCGTTTTGAATTTGTTCTTTGATTTTGTTTTTGATTCCTTCATCTAATGGAGATAACTTATCAATTTGAGCTTTAGCAGCATCTTTTTTACTTTGAAGTTCCGTTTCTCCATTAAGAGCATTTTTAGCATTAGTTAAGTTTGCTAATTTATTTGTTAACTGTTCATCTGCATTTTGGAAGTCAACTTTTTGTTTTAAGTCAGTAACTTTATCAAGTGCATTGTCAAATGCAGTTTGTAAACTTCCTTCTGCTTCTGTATATTTAACTTGTTCCTTAACTTTAGCATCTTCTTTAGCTTGTGCTAAAGCTGAATCAATATCTTGAGCATTTTTAGCAATAGCTTTTATTTGTTCTAAATCATTTGAATTTGCTGCTAAATTGTTGGCAGCTGCTACTTGAGTTGGTGTTATGTTTTGTAAATTATCAATAATAGATTTAGCTTTTGCTCTTTCAGTTCTAAGTCTTTCTTCTCCATCAAGAGCATCTTTAGCATTAGTTAATGCTTGTTTTAAATTATCAATATTTGAAATTGGATTGTTAAAGTCAGTGTGATTGCAATATGCAGAAACTGCTTTTTTAGCATCATCAAATGCTTGTTGATTTGAAGCTTGTGTGTAGTTTGGTGTAGTTTCTGTTGCAATAGCATCTTTTAAAACACCTAAAGCATCATTTAATTTAGATGCATTGTTTTTAATTGATTCGATTGAGCCAAGATTATCTGCAGCTTGAACAGCGGCTTTAGCAGCTGTTTTTTGAGCATCTGATAAATTAGACATTCCTTCAATAGCAGTTTTAGCTGCTATTTGAGCTGTGGTTAATCTACCTTGACCATTAAGACTTGCAATAGCATTTTCTAAGTTTTTAGCTAATTGAGCATTAACTGGTTGAGTAAAGTCTGTTTGATCTTTAATGTTGTTAACTGCATTTTTAGCATTAATAAATGATTGCTTTTTATCATCTGAAGCTTGTTTATAGTTTGCGGTTTTTTCTGCTTCTAATGCTCTTTTTAATTGAGCTTTAGCAGCGTCAAGATTTTTTACATTTGCTTTAATAGCATCAATTGTTGCAACTACATTTGAACCATTAACAGCATTTCTTGCAGCTGTAATTTGTTCTTCAGTTAAGTGTGATGCAGCATCAATAGCAGCAAGCGCTTCTTGTCTTGCAGTTTGTAATCTTTCATCTCCATTAAGAGCTTCTCTTGTAGTTTTTAATCTTTGTAAATCTGTAGATAAGTTAGGAGTCGGTTGTTTAAACTCTGTTACTGATTTTCAAGATTCTAATTCTCCAACAACTGAATCAAAGTTTCTTTGTGGATCGTCTTCAGATTGTTTGTAATCATCTGTTTGTTTAACAGCTTCATTATTCTTAAGCTGACCAATAGCATTATTTAAATCTCTTACATTTCCAGAAATAGAATCTATTAATTCAAGAGTTTGTGCATTATTAATAGCTTCAATAGCTTTTGTTTTTTGAACCTCTAATAAATGAGGTGTTTGAGCAGCATTATTGATTTTAGCAATAGCAGCTTCTCTAGCTTTTCTTAATCTATCATTTCCGTTAAGAGCAGCTGTTTTAGTATTTAAATCACTTGTTAATGTTTGGATATTTGGTGTTTCATATTCGAAATTATTTTGTGATTTAATTGCATCTACTTTTCCTCTGGCAGTTTCATATGCTTTTTTTATGTCTGTATCTGCTTGTAAATGGTTTGGTGTTTGTCATTGAGCATTTGCAGTTTCTAATGCAGCTAAAGCAGCATTAAGTTTTTCAGCATTAGCTTTAATTGATTGTACTTTAGCAATTGTGTTTGTTGCTTCTTTTTCTACAGTAGCTATTGCAAGATTTCTTTGTGATTGTTCATCTAATTTAGTATATGACTGGATATCTCTGATAGCATTCTCTTTAGCTTTTGCTAAGTTTGTATCCCCATCAAGAGCAGTTGTTTTTCTCTTAAGGTCAATTGCAGCTGCATCAAATTGACTTTGTGTTGTTTTGTTTACAAGTGATTCAAAGTTTGTCTCTGTTTCTAAGTTGTAAGCATTTATTTTACCTAATGATGTATCAAAAGCTGTTTTTAGGTTTGTTGGTGTTATTGAAGCTTCTGTATATTTAGGTGAATTCTTTGCTGTTTTAGCATCATTAAGAATAGCAAGAGCACTATTGACTAATTTATATGCTGCTACTAAATCTTTAAATTCTTCATTTGTTGATTTTGAACTAATTAATTCTTTTGCTTTAAGTTTTTGCTCTTTTGATAAGTTTGTTAAATTATCAATTTGATCAAAAGCATATTGTTTTTGTGCTTCTAATAATTTATCATTAACACTAGCAATTGTATTTTGTGAATCAATTTCATTTTTAGCAGTTTGTTTTTGTGTTGTAGTTCTCGTGTCAGAGCTAAATCCATCAATAGTATTTTTAGCAGCTGTTTTTGCATTATTTAAGTTTGTAGTTCCATCTAGATTTCTAATAGCATTTTGTAAATCAGTAGTTAAGCTATCAATATTTGGAATAGCAGTTTTAAAGTCGCTTGTATCTTTTATAGCATCAACAGCATTTCTTGCTGATTCAAAAGCAACTTTTTTATTTTTTGGTGTTGTTGAGGCTTCTGTATGGTTAGGTTGATTAAGATGATTGTTATTAGCAATTTGTAATTGTTCACGTGCAGCATTTAATTTTCTTGCATTTGAAACAATTTCATCAACTTTAGCGCTTGAGTTTGTATCTGCCTCATTTACTTGACTTTTAGCAAGTTGTGTTTGAGATGGTGATAAGAAAGTCAATTTGCCAATTTCAATTAAAGCGTTTGATTTAGATGTAGATAAATTTGTATTTCCATTTAAATCACGAATAGCACTAGTCATATTTGAAACTAAAGTGCTTAAATCACTAATTGGAGTAGTAAAGTTTGTATTATCTTTTACTCCATTAAGAGCTTCAAATGCATTATCGAAGTTTGATTTATTTGGATTCGGTGTTGCTTCAATATAGTTTGGTTTAGCTTTTTCTGCAAGAGCTTCATCATATTTAGCTCTAGCATTTGATAAACCTTCAACATTTGTTTTCACTGCATTAACTGAATTAATTGTTGTTTGTTGATTAATTTGTTTTTCAGCTTCATCTTTTTGTGTGTCACTTAAATTTAAACCTTTAACTGCAGCAATAGCATTTGTTTTAGCTGTGTTTAAATTTGTAACTCCATTAAGATTATCTGTTGCATTCGATAAATCAGTTAACTTAGTTTGTAAGTTTGGATATGCTGTATCAAAGTCTGTATATGTAGTTAAATCATTTAATGCTGAAATAGCATTATCAAAGTTTGATTTATTTGGAGTCGGTGATGCTTCTGTATATCTTATTTCATTATTTGTTTCAATTGCTTTAGCAGCAGTAAGTTTTGGAACTTCATTATTGACAGATGTTGCATTATTAACAATGGCATCAATTTGATCTTTAGATGATTTTGAGTCAATTAAACGTTTAGCAGCATCTCTTTGAGTATTTGTCAAGTTACTTAATTGACCAATTTTATTTTTAGCATCAAGTTTTTGTGCTTCAAATAATTTATCATTAACGCCAGCAATTGTAGATTGACTTTCAACTTGATTATTAGCATTATTTTTTTCTGTTCCACTCAAGTTTGGAAGTCAATTAATAATTTGTTGAGCAGCAGCTTTAGCAGCATTCACATTATCAAATCCGTTAAGTGCTTTACGAGTTTTTACTAATGCATCTTTAGCAGATTTAATTGTATTAATAGATTCTGATGAGTAGGTTGAAATATCTTTTAAGTTTTCAGCAACTTTGATCGCTTTATCAAAATTATCTTTTTTATTATCACTCGGTTCTTTTGCACCTGTTGTAGCTTCTGTGTAATTACTATGATTATTATTATCTTGGTTTTCTTTAATATCCTTAGATAGCTCTAATTCTTTTCTTAAATCATTAAGCTCTTCTGCTCAAGTTCGAATAGGAGTAGCATCTGAAATACTTTTTGCATTACTAATTAAATTTCAAGCTTTATCTCTTTGAAGTGTCAATAATTTATTTAGAGGTATTAATGATACAGTAGTTCCATCTTCTTCTCAAGTAGGATTACTTTCAAAAAGGACTTTTCTGGCTTTCTCTTTGAAATTATCGAAGTTTATCTTTCCATTTAATTTCAATCTTGCTTGATTTAAACTTTGGTATGCCGTGTTAACTTGAGGTTGTCTTGCACTATCATTTTCAAATACTTTTTTAGCTTCTGTTAAAGCTGCGTTGTAAGCATTTTGTAAATCATCATCTGCATCAAGATATGGATGCTGATTAAAGAAATCACCTTTCGAATAATTGATTTCTTCTTCAAGTTTTGTTTTATCAGCTTTTTTTCTGTATATAGTTTGCACTACTACAGCATCTTCTAGAAATGAATTATTAAGTTTTTTTCTATATACATTCGTAGTTGTTGAAACAATATCAAATCCAGGTATTGCAGTAGGATTAAATGAAATAGAGTTCGCTTTCTGCTCGTTTGAAAGTCCACTCAAACTAGCAGGAATAATATCATTTATTAAATATTCATTTTTCACTGTATAAGATGCATTACCTGATGTTGGAGTTAATCTTTGCGCAGGAATTTGAACATCTTTAGTGAATTTTTTATATGATCAATCCACTGGAGATGTAATAGTCTTTGTTAATGTTGAATTGGTTGTAGGTATATTTGTAGTGTCATAAATATCCTCAAACACTTGTTCTACAATAACAGGATATCTTTCAAATTTCTTTGTTTCTTTCTTTCTAACACCATTTAAAAGAACTCTAGAGTACGTACCATCATCTTGCCGTGATCTTTCAGATGTCATAACTCCTGAAAAATAACCTTTTTGTGCCCCTGGAATAGGTGCTGTTTTAAATTTAATCTCATATTTTGAATGATCTCATCCAGCAGTTTGAAATTCATAATCGTAAGTAAAATCTCTAATTGATGTTTTCTTACCATCAATAAATTTACCACCTGGATCATTAATATCGTTTTTATTTCATGTCGAAAATAGAAGATTTTGCTTATGATTAGAACTATCGCTTGGTTTATTCTGAAGGTTATATCACTCAACTTTAGCCAGTGAAGATCTAGTTAGCTCATCATTTGTACCATAGTGATGTCAAGAACCACCAAGACCAACTTGATTTAATTGACTTGAAGATAATTCATGTCCTGGTTGTAACGTAACTGAACTAGTGATTAGTCTATCAGAACCATCTTTTTCGAATCTCTTAATTTCGACAGGTGAACTTAATTGTATGTCTTTAGTAAGAAAGAAAGCAAAATATGCTTTTTGTTCACTATCAATACCTTCTATTTCTACGAAACCAAAAGGTTTAAAATACTGAAGTGTCCAATCAATTGTACCATCTTCATTTACGACTTTATCTATTTGCATAGATTCTCTTACTTTGGACTCAGGAAACTCTTTTATGTGACTCCATGATCAATGTTTATAATAGTATGTTCCATATTCATCACAATCTTCTCATACATAATCTGTCTGACTTGGATGGAATGTTCCTATATTCTCTCTACCTGTTCAATTTTGAATACCCTCATCTCATCTACCTGTTGGTGATAAACTCACTTCACGGGGTTCATTATTTGCAGATGCACTTACTGTTGTAAGTAAAGCAAGTGGAGCTGTAACTCCTGCGCTTAAAGGTAAAAGAATTCATTTTTTCTTGTTTTTTAAATTCATAAAATTTCCTTTTTCAATAAATACTTAAGGAAGCTAAAACTATTAATTTTTAAGCTAGAAAAGCACTTATTTTATTCTTTTTTATAAGTCAAATATTCATATTAAATATACTTATATATAGCACAAAAATCATCTTTGAGGCAACTTTTTTTTTTTTTTTACAAAAAATGTAATTTTTTACATATTTTCAGCCTTAAAGTTTCACATTTATTAAATTTTTAAGTGATTTTTGTGAAATTTTTTGCTTTTTAAAAAATACAAAAAATCAGCACTATTTTTATCTTAAACTGGGACACTAAAAATGGACAGAAGGTTTAATTAGACATAATAACACCTCAATGATGTTGGGGTGTTTTTCAA
>NZ_JBLWID010000003.1:0-35572 GCF_048381515.1 Mycoplasma sp. 4463 | reverse complement strand
ATCGCTCGGTATTTAATTTCAAAATCATTTTTTGACATTAAACCCTTCTTATAATCATCATAATCTGAAAAAAGTTCTAGTCATTGTTCTTGTTTTAGTTGTTTCATAATCACTCCTTAATATAAAAAACACAAAATACGACGTTGTCCATATTTTGTGTCCCAGTTTAGAAATTGCAAGAATGCCTTTTTTTGATGCAAGAAAACTCAATTTAGTTACTAACGTTAAGAATCAAGGTCATGAAGGTCTTTGTTGAGCATATACAATTGCTTCAATTTTAGAAACCAATATTTTAAAAAATAATATAGGAAATTACACTAAAAATTCTTTAGATATTGATGAACATGCAATTGATTACATAAGCAATAGTTGAAATCATAATGCAGATAAGTTAAATTTAAATCCCGATGCTAAAGAATGAAAAGGAATTTTAGGTACAGGAAATTATTTATCTCACGCATTTAATGGTTTGATGAGAAATACATCCCCAATTGCTCAAACTAATCAAACTGAGTTTCCTAATTTTGATAACCCTACAATTGCCAAAATTAAAAAAGCTGTAAAAATTAATCATACTGTTGATGATATTAAATTAGCGATTGCCAAATACGGCTCTGTGGGAGTTGCTTATGCTTTTAATGAAATGAATTTTCACCCTGACACCGTTTGATACAACGAACCAAATTCAATTATTATAACTAAATCACCTGAAGAAAGACATATCAGAAATCATGCTTCAGTTATTGTAGGTTGAGACGATGATTATTATGCATCTAATTTTTGACCTGAAACACCGAAACAAAAAGGTGGTTTTATTATTAAAAATAGTTGAGGAACTAAAAACATGCATGCTCAGGGTTACTTTATGCTTTCATACGATTCATTAGATTTAATTCATGAAGTAATGGCAGTTGAAGTAGAAAATAATAATGCATATCAAAATACTTACTATTATGATACAAAAAATTCATTTTCTTTATTCGAAACCCCTGGCACTAATGAAAGAACAATGGCAAATATTTTCCCAGTTAAAAAAGCAAATGACGAAATTGTAGAAAAATTAAAGTCAATTAATTTTGCGCTTAAAGGTACAAACATTACTGCTGAAATCAAAATTTATGTTAAAAATTCTTCAATGTCTAATCCTGAAGATGGTGAATTAAAATTAACTCAAGAAGTACAAATTCCAAATTCTGGTGATAAAGGATTTTATACAATTGATTTAAATGAAGAAATTATTTTAAACAAAGATCAATATTTTTCAATCATTGTTGATGTCACTAATAAAGGTAAAAAAAACGTTGATTTGGTGGCAAGTGATGAAACTAGAGAAATTTTGAGTTTTTATAAACACAATAATCAATGAGTAAATAGCAAAAAAAGTTTTGTTGTATTTGGAATTAAAGCTCATACTCTTGAAATTCCAATTAGCGAATTAAATAAAAACGCAGTAGTCAATGAAGAAAATAAAGAGTTAGAAGAAAGTTCTGAAAATAATACAAATAATAACCCTAGTGAATCAGATACGGAAAATAATCCACCTAGAAGTGATGACAGTGAAAGTGAATCAGAAAGCTCTGAAGCTGAAGTAGAAACAGATACAGGGACTAATATAGAAAAGTCATCAGATAGTGAGATTTCAAGAGAAGATGAAACAAGTTCTCCAAAAACTGATGAATCTGAAACAGATTCAAGTTCAGAAGAAAATAATCCGATTTCAAAAGAATCTGATGCATCTAATGTTGAAGACAATAGTTCGCCAGTAGCTGAAGATACTACTAAAAATAAAGATATAACTGATGAAAGTTCATCAGAAGATGAAACTAATTCAAGCTCTGAAACAGGAACAGATTCAGCATCTCAAGATGATAACAAATCAACAACGGAAGATTCTGCAACTGAAAATAAAGATGCAATAAATGAAAATCCAACTACTAATGACAGTTCAACTGTAGAAAAGAATAATTCCGATAATGAAAAAGAATCAGAAGATGTTTCGATAGAATCTGAAAAATCTAAAACCAATAAAACACATGTTGTTTTATGAAGTATTTTAGGTGTTACAACTGGAATTATAACTTTTGGTATAGCAACTTTCTTTATTGTTAAATTAATGAAAAAAAGAGTTAAAAAATAATTTAACTCTTTTTTTCTGCTTTTAAAAGTTTAAAAGGTTTATTAGCAATTAGACTGATGTATTTATGAACCTGAAGACATATCGAAGGTTATATATGTTTTTGTTTCTTAAGTTTAGTTTTACTTAAATTTTTAGTTTTCAAAACTAATGATTTAACTGGATTATCTAGAAAAGATAAATTTATAGAAAATAGATTAATTGACAGGATGAACAATGTCAAAGAAATCCAAGAAAAATTCAAAAATCAAGCTAAGAAAACTATCAATATAATACTATAACAAATAGTGAGCGTGTAGCATATAACAAATCTTGAGACAAGTGTTCTATCTGAGTTGTTCAATGTTGAATCAATTAAATTAACTGTTACAACTAAGATGATGCCAATTATAAAATAAGAAAACTAATTTCATATAATGAAACATTTTCGTTTGAGAATTTTTGATGTTGTGTATCTTATCCCCTTCTAAGCAAATAACTTTAAAATATTATTTACTTAACTTCATTCTATTATTAATTCATTTCTCATATCACAAAAATATATTTTTCACATTTGTGAAAAATTAAGGTATTATGCAGATTAATTTGTAATTATATAATCCAAAAGTAAATAATTAAACTATAATTATATTTCTAAAGACAAAAAGAAGTTTTGTCTTATTTAAGCATCAATTTATTTATTAAGAAGAGGTGGTTTATGAACAAAAATAAAAAGTTAATTATTGGTTTAAAATCAGCACTTTTAATCATTATTCCATCGATTGCAATTTCAACAGGTATTGCAGCTAATTTACAAGCTCCTGAAAGGACAGAACGTGTTAAATTAACAGAGGAAACAGCGAGAAAAATTAAAAATGCTGAAATAACAATGTTAGATGGTTATTATGATTCACTTATGTTGGATCGTCCGGTTTTAAATCCTAATGGTGATGAAGATGGTGATGGTATTTTAAATAAAGATGAGGTCTACACATTTGTAAAAGATGGTAAGACTTATTTTGGATACAATTCTCACCCATTCTTAAAAGATACAGATGGAGATGGAATTGCTGATAATAATGATGCTCATAAACTTAAATGAGATTTTTCACCTCGTGATGCTTTAATTTTCAGTAACTTATCTTACCGTAGTAAAGCTTTCTTAGATATTGAGTTTGATGATACAAATCGTGATTTATGAGAAGAAAATAAAGCATATTTTTTAGGCGAAGTTCCAGAAAATAAGAGAGATGAGCACGACAAAATTTTTGAAACAGTTCATAAAAATATGGCCCGTTATTGAAAAAGGTTTGAGTCTTGAGATGAAAGTAATGGATACCAAGCGTCTTGATTAATTAACCAATCTGATTTTCCATTTTTAGAAAATGACACTATTAGTGTTTTAGCTATTGCAGGTACTAATGGTGCAAAAGATCTCGATGATGATTTAGATTTATCAATATGAAGAAAAAAACCAGGTCAAGCTGAGAATGTATGAATTTCTCTAGCAACAATAAGTCAAAAACCTGTTTCAGAAATTTATTCTACAGGTCACTCATTAGGGGGTCATCTTTCAGAGTATGCACTTATTTGATCAAAGGGAAATCAAGAAAATAGAAGTATTGACAATTTTGTTAAAGCATATGGATTCAATTCTCCAAAAATTTCAAGTGCTTATTATGGAGCTATCAGTGACAGATTAATTAAAGAAGGTTGAGCACAACATTACGGAACAAATAATGATCCATTAAAAAGTTTTCCTGGCCACTTCCCAAGCACAATTTATGTTGGAGGAGGTTCTCACTCTGATACTAACTTCTTTGAAGATGAATATGTATCAAAATACTTTACTTCAGGTGATAGAAGTTTATTTAAAGGTATTCCAGCACAACCTATTCTAGATCAATTAATAGTTTCAAAATTCTGATATAACGTTCAATTATTCTCAGATAGAACACCTTCAAATGTATGAGGTCCAAAAAGAATAATGGAACAAAACACTGAACGTTTCTACAAAAGAATTAAGAATATGGTCCCAGAGCACTATCGTTTAGTTGATAGCGCACAAGAAATAGCTTCAAAATTCCCATTAAATAGAGATGCTAACCACAATACAAATATTAATTACCAAATTCCAATTACTCCAATAGACCATACTGTAACTTATGTATTTAAGGATAATACTGGAAGAGAAGTAGATAGAAGAACCTTTACGGTCAATGTTGAAAATCAATCATATGAAAAACCTCAAATACCTAATCACCCACTACGTAAGCACTTCACATACAAAATGCAAAATATGTCAGAAGTGCCTTACACAAGAGACTTCTGAGTTGATACAACTTATGAAATCAATTTAGTTCCTGAATTAAGAGATAATACAATTGATAATTTAGAATACTTATCAGATGAACAAAAAGCAGCTGCTAAAGATCAAATGCGTGCATCTTCAGATAATGATGAAATTGACAGAATTATGAAGAATGCTCAGGATTTAAACCAACTTATTTACAAATTTAATGAAGCTAAACAACTTAAATACAAACCTGATTTTACAGAATCTGATAAAGAATTTAAAGATGCATTTACATATGTATTGGATGAAGTTGAAAACACTTTATCTTCAGAAGAATTTACAAATCCACAAGCAAGTTACGCAGTTTTATTAAATAAATTAGAAAAAAGTAAGAATGACTTAAATGGTTTACATAATTTAGATGTAGCAAAATCAGATGCAATTGAAAGAATTCATAATTCAGAATACTTACCTGAAGATCAACAACAAAATGCTATTGGTCTTATCGATCGATGTGGAGAAATAGCTGAAGTTAATAAGATTTTAGAGAACACTCTTCAAGCTGAAGCAGCATACGCTACATTACAAACTGCTGCAAATAAAATAAAACAAGTTGATTATTTACAAGCTACACCAAGTCTTCAAGATGAATTTGTTAAAGCTAAAGATGCTTTAACAGGATTTGATAAGAATATTGATTTTTCAGAACCAATTCCTGGACTTAAAGAATTAACAGATAACTTAGCCACAAAAATAAATGCCCTTGATGGAGTTGATAGATTAACAAAAGCCAAAAATGCTGCCAATGCAGTAATTGCAAATTCGGATTTATCAAAAGAACAAAAAACAACAGCTACTAAACTAGTTGAAAATTGCACAACACTTGAGTCAGTTGATATAATCCAAAACAATGTTTCTAAAGTAAATGAAGCTATTAACTTAGTCAATAATATAACTTCTGAAAAACAAACACAAAACTACATTGAAGCAGATGGTGATTTACAAACTAAATTCAATACTGCTTTAGATACATTATCAAGTGTTAAAACTTATTCAGATTTTGAAAACTTACCAAATAACTTAAGTGAAAATTATGAATCATTAATAAGTGCACAAAGAAATCTAAATGGTGCTTCTAAATTAGTTTTAGCTAAGAATACAGCTAAATACGAAATAGAAAATATGAGTAACTTACTTGCATATTTAGCTAAAAATGCTAAACAAGAAATTGATAATGCAAAAACTATTGCAAGTGTAAATACATTAAAAGAAAATGCTTCTGCATTAAACACAGCTGTAGCAGTGATTAAGCAAGCAAAAAATGCAAAAGAAACTATTGCTTTCAAAGAGGCGACATCATCAAAACAAGATGAACTTACTAAATCATTAAATAACTTTATAAAAGCACTTGCTGCATACACAAGTTTTGCTAATAAACTCCCAAATATTGATACTTTAGTATCAAATATGAACGATGCCATTGCTTCACTTGATGGAGTAAAAAACTTAAATGATCTTAAGACACAAACGATCACTCAAATTAGGAGTTTACAAAACTTAAATGATCAAGAGAAAAATAGTTTAATTTCTGAAGTTCAAAATCAAAATTCATCAGCAGATGTAAGATCTAAATTTGTTAAAGCTCAAAAACAAGATTTAACAAATAAGGTTGCTTCATTAACTAACTTATCAAACGCACAAAGAAGTTCATTGACTAATGAGATTAATAAAGATGCATTTAATTATCAAAATGCTAGTGCGGTTGTTTCGAATGCTTCTGAATTAAATAATGTAATCCCATCATTTAAGCAATCAATCAATCACGCAAATGAAGTTAAACAATCAATTAACTATAGTTATGCAACTGAAGAGATTAAAAATTCTTACAACGGTGCATATGATGAAATAGTTAATGCAATCAATGTAAATGATTTTACAAATCCAATTGCTAACTTAAACTCATTATCAAGTTTCTTATCATCAGAAGAAGCTAGATTAGATGGAGTAGCAAATAAAGAATTATTAGATGCAAAAACATCTGCTAAAGAACAAATTGATAGATTGGAAAAATTATCAGACACACAAAACCGAGCAGCTAAAAATCAAATTGATGTTAAAACTACAGTTGCAGATGTTAACTTATTAAAAGACTATGTAACTAAAATTAATGGTGCAATTGATAAATTAGATAAAGCAATCGAAGTTAAAGAAACACCAAATTACAAACTTTCTGATATAGATAAACAAAGAGCATTTGATAATGCTATTAGCGCATTAGAAAACTTAAGAACAGTAGATAACTTTAATGATGTTGATCCTTATTTAGATAACAAACTAGGTAAATTATCAGATGCAGAAACACAATTAAATGGTGACAGCAAGCTTATTGAAAGAAAAAAACGTGCAATAACATCGATTGATGATTTAGAGAATTTAGCTACAGAACAAAAATTAAAAGCCAAAGAGCAAGTAAAATTAGCTACAGAACTAGATATGGTGCAAAAAATTGCAGATAATGCTGAAGATATTGATTTTGTTTTAGGAGCCTTAAAAGTTGCAAATAAATCAATTAGGACAATCAGATATTCATCTGCATCAGAAGCTGCTCAAAAAGAATTTAATGAAGCTAAAAAAGCTGCTGAAGTTCATGAAAATGCAATGGACTTTACAAAAGATTATGTTAATTTGGATTCTATTGGTAATAGATTATCAAATGCTGATAGAGCACTTGATGGAGTGAAAAACTTAGATGATGCTAAAGAATTAGGGAAACAAAAATTAGGTGATTTAATCCATATATCAGATGATCAATTCATTAATGCTTTCAATCAAATTGATCAAGCAGCGACATCAAAACAAGTTGAAACTGTTATTACAAATGTAACAAATATTGATAAAGCTATTGAAAAATTAAAATTAGCCAAAAAAGCTGAAGACACAATTGAGTTTAGAGAAGCAAGTAAAGAAAAATTAAACGATTTAACCAATGTAGTTGATGCACTTAAAAGTGCTAAAGATGTTTTAGATTTCAACACTGTCGCTATTGAAGATATTGAAAATAAAATTAATATTCTTAAAAATGCTATTAAACATTTAGATGGAAGAACAAATTTAGATACAGCTAAATCAGATGCTAAAGCTAAATTAACTACCTTAACACACTTAATTGTTAACCAAGTTACTGCCGCTGAAAGTTTAATTGATTCTGCTACAACACTTCGAGGTGTTGAAAACATTATTGCTAACGTTACAAATGTTCATGCTGCAATTGAACAAGTTGATACATTAAACAAACTTAAAGAAGACTCAAAACCTAAATACACACAAGCAGAAGAAAGCTTACAACAAGCTGCAAATAATGCACTTACACCATTAGAAGATACAAAAACATATGAAAACTTCACAAGTCCATATGCTGAAGATATCGTTGCTAAGAAAGAAACACTTAAAAATGCTATTGATGCACTTGATGGTGACACAAAATTAGCTGATGCTAAAAGAGAATCTAAAGAAGCTATTGAAGCATTAAATAAGTTATCAAATGATTCACAAAAAGAAGCTGCTAACAATTTAATTGATTCAGAAGATAGTGACACAATTGAAAAAGTTAACGCTATTGTTGAACATGCTAAAGAACTTAATAATGCTTTACAAGCTCTTGAAAATGCAAACGCAGAAGAGTTAAAACCTAACTACACAGAAGCATCAACAACACCTACAGATAAAAAAGCAGAATTTGATGCTGCAAAAGCAAAAATCGATGCAATCAAAGGAACAAGCGACTTTAGTCAACCTATTGCAAATATTGTAGCATACATAAATGCACTTAATAATGTTGTTAGAGATCTTGATGGTCAAGAAAGATTAGATGCTGCCAAAGAAGAAAATAAAACTAAATTAGGCGAATTAAGACACTTAAGTACTGATCAAATTAGAGAAGCAAATAATCAAATCGATGCTGCAATAACAATTCAATTAACAAAAGACATTGTTACAAATGCAACAAATGTTGATACTGCAGTTGAACAAGTTCAAAGATTTAATGATGTTAAATCTAAACCACAATTTACAGAAGCTAATTCAGATAAAAAACAAGCTGCTCAAACAGCGTTTGACAACTTACTAGGTGTAGAAACAGTAACAGACTTTACAACAAGTCTTATTGCTGACATTGCAGAAAAAACGGGA
This sequence comes from Mycoplasma sp. 4463, assembly GCF_048381515.1. Classification (NCBI taxonomy): domain Bacteria; kingdom Bacillati; phylum Mycoplasmatota; class Mollicutes; order Mycoplasmatales; family Mycoplasmataceae; genus Mycoplasma; species Mycoplasma sp. 4463. Next base: position 26,975 of record NZ_JBLWID010000003.1, on the reverse strand, counting down.
GCTCTTAATAATGCGATTAGCTCACTTGATGGTAAACAAAACTTAGCTGTTACAATAGCTGCTGCTAAATCTGCTATTGATGCATTACCTAACTTATCAGATGATGAGAAAAGAGACGCAAAAACTGAAGTTGAAAAACAAACAACTATCTCTAATGTTGCTGATAAATTATTAAATACTCAAAAACAAGATGCATCAAATAAAATCGACTCATTGTCAAACTTATCAGATCTTGTGCAAAAACCAGCTGTTAAAACTCTTATTAATTCAAAAGTAACTAAATATGAAATTGATGCAATTGTTGTTAATGCAGAAAAAGTTAACAGTGGTATTGGGGCACTTAATGATGAAATTGCGATAAAAGGAGAAATTCAATACAAACAAGCATCAGATGATGTTAAAGCAAACTTTGATAATGCTATAACTGCATTAGATGGATTATCAAGCTACACAGACTTTGAAACTCCATTTGACCAATTAGATACTAAATTACAAGCCGTATCTGAAACTAAAGGTTTATTAAATGGTAAAGATAGATTAGCTGATGCTAAAACAGAAGCTAAAGAAGCTATTGAGGAACTTGAAAACTTAACATCAATTCAAAAAGAAGCTGCTAAAAATGAAGTTGAATCTAAAACATCAATTGCTGATGTTGAAGAAAAATTACTTGAAACTCAAAAAGAAGATGCTATAGCTAAAATTAACTCATTGCCTAAATTATCAGAAACTCAAAAAGAAAAAGCTATCAAATTACTAGAAGCTAAATCAGATAAAAATGGAATTGATAAGGTAGTTTCAAATGCATCAAGCATTGATGGAGCGATTGCTAAAGTTGAATCTACTAGAGAAGTCAAATCAGAAATAAAATACACTCAAGCTTCAAACCAAGGTGCATTTGATGATGCAGTTACTACTTTAAACGACTTGACAACAACACTTGACCTTGACGAACCATATCCTAACTTAGATAACAAGTTAGATACATTAAAGTCAACTCACGATGCTCTTGACGGTGCTGATAGATTAAAAACAGCTAAAGAAGAAGCGCTTGCTGCTATCGAAGTTGCTTCAAACTTATCAGATACTCAAAAAGACGCTGCTAGAAACTCAGTAAACAGCTTAAATGAAGTTTCTAAGATTAAAGATATTAAAAATAATGTTAAAGCAATTAACAGTGCCCTTGATGTTGTTAAGAAAGCTGAATATGTAAAAAATAAAACTCAATATACAAAAGCTTCACAAGGAAAACAAGTTGCATTCACAAATGTACTTGATGTATTACATGAACTTAAAACTAAAGATGAATTTAATACATCAGTTGAAAGTCTTAATGAGAAATTAGATGCATTAAGTGATGCTCTTAATAATCTAGATGGTGATGTAAAATTATCAGAAGCAAAAGCTAAAGCTAATTACGCCATAGATAACTTAACCAACTTGACAGATCAACAAAAAACAAAAGCTAAAGAATTAGTAAATTCACAACCATCAGTTGATACTATTGAAAACATTCTGACAAATGCAGCAGATGTTAATAATGCATTAGAGGTGTTTAAAGAGGCGCAAAAAGTTAAATCTACACCTAACTATACAGAAGCTGATGCACCTAAAAAATCAGCATTAGATAATGCGTTAGCAAAATCAACTGAATTAAGTAATAAATTAGACTTTAATAATAGTGTGCAAGACTTAAATGAAAAAGTTAATCCTGTAGTTGAAGCTAAAAAATCATTAAATGGTGATTATAATTTAGCTACATCTAAAACAGATGTAAATGCAGAAATTAATAAGTTAAACAACTTATCAAGTGAGCAAAAACAACAATTTATTTCTGAAGCTAATGGACAAGTAACTGTTAAAAAAGTTAAAGAAGTATTAGAAAAAGCACAAAAATTAAATGAATCATCAAAACCTGTTGATAATAAACCTGAAGAACCTACAAAAGTTGAAGAAGGTAAAAAACAAGGTGCTCCTGGTTGAATTTATGGAGTTATAGTTCCACCAATTGTTGGAATTGCTACAGGTTTAGGATTCTTATTCAAGAGAATTTTTAGAAGAAAATAGAAATTAATAAACATTAAACTTACATTTTAATCAGTGTAAGTTTTTTGTTTTTTCTTAGCAAAAATACTAAAACGCATTGCACAAAGGTGTAAAAAAATATTAACCATTATCTGGTTAATAAGTTTTTGCTAAGCTTTTACATTAAAATCTGCTTTACCTTCTTGTTTTCATTTGTTTAAAAGTTTTTCTCATTCTTCAAATGATCCACATTGTAAATATTCAAGTTGATCTTTGTTAATTAAAGGATCAAATTTAGGGGATTTATTTGTATTTGTGTAGTGATAGTATCATTGTTTAACTTTTTTAATATCATCTTCAACATCTGCTCTATTAACTGGGAATGTGTAAGATTTCATCCTTCTTTGATTAATATCCACATTTTCAGGGTTTAAATAATCTCCCAAATCATCTCTTAAAAATAAAGCAATAATTGAATAATGACTAGCACCTTTTAAATATGAATAAAGTTGCGCTTGTTTTCTATATGAAGGGTCAACATCCTTGTCGCCTCAAAGTTCATATTTTTTATCTTGTGCTGTTTTGATTTCAAGAATCATATTTGTTGAAGGAATGTATCCATCAGGAACTCCCATAATAACATCATCTTTGTCTTTGAAATAGTTATATTCATAATCAGCAGCAACAAAGTTTTCAATAAGTACATTAGGATGCACCTTTCTTAAGAAATCAAATATTTTAGGTTCTAAAATAGTTCCTGCATTAATGTATTTTTGCGATAACACTGGTAATTTTAAGTGTGCGATGTGACAAAATGCATTAAATTCATTCTTAAATGCATCTTTAATTAAAATCTCAGAAACGGTGCTTCCTCCGATTTTTTTGTATTTTAAAAACTTATTATCAGATTTAAGTTGCTTAATCATATGATCTTTTAAAACAATAACACTATTCTCTCAATCAATCTCATAATCTCTTTTGTTGTAATATTGTCTAGCCATATTCTTATTTTAAATTATTTTTTTAGTTAAAATCAAGTTATTTTATAAGTTCTTTAATAAATTTTTATTTTCGATAAAACAAGTCCAAATTGATCTAAAAAATATACTTTGAATTCATAAATGAATTTCAAATGTGTTATTATTAAGTTATAAATTATAAACATCTGAATAATTTACATAAAAATAATAAATTTATTAATCAATTAAATTGTAAAGTGTTATAATTTAATGTTAGCATCAATATATATATATATATATATTGGTTATATATTTATTTTTGGATTTAAAATTAGTTTTAATTTCAAGTGATGCTAAACAAAAATGGAGTAAATTATGAAAAAAAATAAACTTAAATTAATGTTGCTTGCAACATTTGGATCAATCGTTTCAATTTCATCTTTAGGTATTTCTTGTGGACAAACAAAACCACAACCTGAAAATCCATCAAATCCTAAAAATGAGGATCCCGAAAAACCAAAAGATAGCGGTGGTAATGAGGGTCCTAAAGTTGTTGTAGAACCTGAAATTCCTATAAGACCTGCAAATCCAGGTGTTGGATTAAATATTCCAGGTATGCCTGAACTCTATAAAACAGATCCTGCAGCATATAAAAAGCTTTCAGAATCAGACAAAAATGTTCTTGATTTACAAGGGTATGTAAAAGCACTTAAAGATTACCGTGGTGATTATTCATCAAAATTAGCTGCTAACTTAAAATTAACACCAGAGCAAATTGAAGCATATGATCGAAAAGCTAAAGCTGCAGGTCAACCTACATTTGAAAGTGCTGTTGTTAGAAACTTCTCTATTGTAAATACTGATGGAACTTTATCATTAAACCCATTAAGAGATGACGCAAAAGCAGCTTACTGAGATTCAGTTCCTTTAAATAGAGGGTTACCTAGATATTTAGCTAATGAAATGTACAAGAAAACTGCTCTTCAATCTTATGCAATCAAACTTAGTAACACTAACCCATTAATAGAACAAAACAGAATGTTCAATGGTTCTGCGTGAATTTTAGATTACAAAATTGATGAAAATGGATATCCAACAAAATGATATATCGGAACAAATATTCACGTTATTCAAGCATTTGCTGCATCAACTGCAAATGCATCAAGTCAATCAAGATTTAAACACATTAATGATTTACAAGCAGAAGCAGATAGCTACAATAAATACACAAAGGTGGTTAAAGATGCTGACGCAGAATACAACAAATTAATGGAAGAAGTTAGTGCAAAAATCAAAGCTAAAGATGATGAAATAAAGTCATATGAAGATAAAAAATATATAGCTTTATCTGCAGGTAATCAAGCAGAAGCTGATAGATATGAAAAACAAGCTCAAGCAGTTAGAGAAAATGACTTACCACCTTTATATGCAGAAGCTAAAAGAATCGAAGTTGAACAATGAAGTCCAAAATGATTAGCAAAATATAATGAAGCTAAAAACTGACTTAAACAAGGTGTAATAGGTGAGACTGTAAATATCCAGTTATTCCACTTTAACGATGAAACTCCAATTGACCAATGATTAAGAGTTAATGAACTTCAACCAACAGTTGATGTATTTAGTTTTAAACCATCACAAGTTAAACTAGTTTATGCCGGTCTTGACTTTTTAAAAACTAGTCCAAGAGATTACGTAGACCCTAACTCACCATTATCTGAATTGGAAGAAGCAGCTGATTTTGCTGTTCTTGAATTTGATTTTAGTAATTCTGATAATACATATGAATATAACAAAATTATTGGAGATCCACAAGACACATTTGGTGAACGGAAATCAGTTAGTTCAGCTGCTGAATTAGCTAAATTAGCTACAAGCAATTTTGCAAACTGAAATGAAAATGAAAAATTCAAGTTTGCTACAAAGAGCTTAAAAGCTACATATCAACAAGATGAAAAAACAATGATACCTAATGTTAGATTAACAAATGATAAAACTGCAAGTATTCCAAAATCAAAAATCAACTTAATTTCAGTTGCATTCCCAGATGCTAAAACTGACCACTTATTTATCCGTAAGATGTTAGAGCCATCTGAAGTTGCAATTATTGACTCAGGATTTAGTCAAAGTATTTGAACTAACAAACCTGTCTATGTTGCAGAAGGACAACAAGTTGATAAAAAAGTATTCACAAAAGAATACGGAAGTGGATGAAACAAATCACTAAGCGTAAGAAATTTTATTGATATGCCTGGTGTATTTGACATCACAATAGTTTCTCCATTAATTAATTCAAGCAAAAACGAAGGTTACAAATTTGGTGTAATTAGAGATTCTGCTTCAACTTACACAGGAGATAGATACTTAAGCTACGGATTAGGTTACTCAATAGGAGCTTGACAACCTTTATTTGGTGCATCAGGTTCATCAGTTAGAACAATTGATAATGAAATTGTTGGAATCAACTATGCAACAGGAGACTCTACAGGTGTGTCATTAACTGCTTTAACTCAAGCATTCAGATCTGAAGGTGAAACTTACGACGGTTTCTATGGTAAATATAAATTAGAACAATATGACTTAATTTACGGTGGGGGAGAAAATCAAAGATCATCATACCGTGAAGCATTACAAGAGTTATATCCAAACATTCAAACTTACTTATTCAAACAAGGGGCAAATTTAATTCCTGAAGAATACAAATTCAACAAATAATTAAAGAAAGGTATTAATTATGATTAAAGCTAAAAGAAAAAAATTAATAATCAATATTGGTGCCGTTTCTGCACTAGCTGTTGTAGGTATTGTTGCAGCTAAAACAATTAGTGATAATGCTAAACCAAAAACAAAAGACTTAGGAGTTATTACTCAGTCACGTGGAATCGCTACAGTCATCAATGAAAATGATGTTTTGTATAGTGATAAAAATTCTTCAAACAAAGATAATGACTTAAAAATTAAAGTCAAAATCGAACCAGAAAAACCAGCTGTTGAAAATCCAAAACCAGTAGAACCAGAAACAACAAATCCTGTTACTGAACCAGAGAAACCTTTTAATCCAGAGCCAGATCCAGAACAACCAGTACCTGACCCTGAACCTATTGATCCTACTCCTGCACCTGATCCAGAACCAACTAATCCAGAACCTGTAACCCCAACACCTGCACCTGATCCACAACCTGAGCCAGATGCTGCTCCAACACCAGAGCAACCAAAAGAACCTGAGCCAGAAGATCCGGATAAAGCAGATGATGGCGTTTATACAGAACAACCTATAACTCCACAACCAGAACCAGAACAACCTACAGATCCTATTATTGAACAACCAATTATAGTGACTCCTCCAGAACCAGAACCAGAGCCTGAACCAGATCCATCTACAGAACCTTCAAAAGCAATCGAAGGTCACGCTAACCCAGAAGCTGCAAAAGATTTAGATTTTGCAACAATGAAACCTAAACCTATTGACAAAGTTACAAAAGTCAAAGAGGAAATGAAAAGAGAAATTAGAGAAAATCTTTCTGTTATTAACAGCATATTTAATAAAAATCCAAATGATTTAACAGAAGCTGATAAAGAGCTTTTAAACAAGAGTATCATTAAGATTGCTAATAACAATCCTCAAATTAATTATCCAGAGAACGCAGATTTCTCATATCTTTTTAAATTACTTAAAGATCCTCAACAAGCATACGCATTTAAGATAACACTTGAAACTATAAATAGAGAACTTGAAAATTACCTTAACAAAGGTATGGTTCCAAGTTTCCATTGAGGTGATACAGGATTCGGTAGTTTTGCACATGTTAATTTAGAAGATAATGTTGTGCGTAATGAATATATAAGAAGACATAAAAATTCATATTTTGCTTACGAATCACAATATCACAGAAATTCAAAACAAATTAGAAACTTAGAATATGAAGGTTTCTCTAAACGAAATAAAACTTCTGAATATTCAAGATATGGAGCAGGCGCTGATAAAGGAATTGAAATTTATGAATACAAACCAGAAAGTGCTATTGCAAAAGAAAAAGTCAAAACAAACAAAGTTATGGCAATTCTTGATGCAGCTAACACTAAAGGTTACAATTCATTCTTAAGCTTTTTAGATAAAGTTAAAAAAGCTAACAAACAAATTGATGTACTTGTAATCAAAAATATGGGTCTTAAAGACAAACGTCAAGAATTTAGACACATTTTAAAACAACTTCCTGAATCAATTCAAAAATTAACTTTATTCTTTGAAGGTAAAGATACAACTTCACTTATTGCACTTAAAGATAAGAGAATCCAAGAATTAGACCTTTATAGTTCAAATGACTTATTAAGTAAAGATTGAGGAATTGACCCTATTGCATTACGTGGTGTAAAAAATATTACATTTGACTACACATTCGCAGCTATGCAAGATAATACAAATATGCCAGGTTCAATTGTATTTAACAGACTTAGATTTGATAAAGATGATACATTAGAAGAAATCAACGAAGGTCTTGATATTGCATTCAAAGATAGATACAATGAAAGAATTTTCCAAGGAGAATTCGGAGATGGTTCTTGACCTACTTGACTTGATTTCTCATTAAACAAAAACATCAGAAGTCTTGAAGGAATGCGTTTCCACAATAGAGTATTTAAAAACTTAACTCTTTACAATAACACAAATACATTCACAGTTAATGCTGACACGTTAGCAGCTCAACAATGATCTGCAATGCTTATCAAAGGACCAGAAAGACCTAAATTACATTTTGTTAGCCCTGTAGAAGTTAACACATTATACATTCAAGGTAATGCACGTGACTTAGACGATAACTGAGGTCCAGAATTATACGGATTGATTGAATCAGGTAAAAATGTATTTAGAACAATTTACGTAGATAACCAAACAATGGCTGACAGATTAAATCGCTCACAAGCATTTACTAAATTTGGTAAAACAGCAGTAGTTAAATCAGCTAACTTTGATCCAAGTGGAGGTGGCGATGCAGAAATCTCATTCAGTTAATAGTAAAACCAATTTATTACAGTTAAACTGAAGTAAAGAAAATGTTCTTAAATTAATTTCACTTGTACTTTCATTCTTGTTAATAAGCTCAATTGGAATTGTTTTCAATTACTTTATTAACAAAGGCGATCAAACAGGAATTGATTATTCAATTCTGTTTGATAGAAGTTTCAAAATAAACTCAAGTATTAACTTCTTTGTTTTATTCAACTTAACTTTATTATCATTGCTGATTATTATCCCTGTGACTAAGAGTTATTTTGTCATAAACAAAAATAACTTGAAGTTTTCAAGTTACATCTACTGATATGTTGCATACATTACTTATGCACTTATTACATTTGGATTTTATACTTTTACTTTTATAACTACTACAAAAGATACTTCAGCAAAATGATTAATTTATAACTCATTTTTACTTATACCACTTTTAGTTATTGATTTAACTTTTGATGTATACACACAAATTCAAAAATCAAGAAATTTTTCAATTAACATCAAGAAATTAGTTTTAGATTCAAGCTATACTATAATCAAATACGTTTTACTCGGAATTGGATTAGCAATGCTTGTTTTAATGGTTAATAATGTTCAAGTTTCAAAATCAAAAGATGGAAGCATTGAAACACAAAGAATTGTTGGTATTTTTGTAAACAACGTTTACATTAATAAACTAACTAGAATTTTCAGTGAAAATGCAGTTTACAAAAACTTATCTATTTTTGGATTAGTTTTTGCACTTATCTTGCTTCTAAGTTTAAAAGTTTATTCAAACATTTCGAACTTATCAAGTGTAGTTTACAGAAACAGTTTATTTGGATCACTTACAAAATTAATTCTTGCATTTATCTTACCTGTAATGTTCTTTGCAATTTACACACTTGCAAAATACGCTTACAAACCAATCGATATTAGCGAAGATACAACCACAAAAGTTGCCTTATTTGCTGTGTTTATAGCATTAGTTGTAATCTTAAATGCACTTGTAATTGCAAGTAGATTTACAAAATTCAAAAATCAATTATTAACAAACAAAACAGCATTTGTAATTTTAGAGTTAGTTTCATTATTTGTTTTATTAGTTGCAAATACTCAATTAAACTACTTTCACAGATTAATTATTAACTTGTTATTCTTTGTTTTATTTGTAATTAACTTTGGATTAGTTAAATACAATAATGCTAATAAATTAAATAATTTAGAAAATGCAATGCTTTTAGCTATGTTAGTTTCTCTAACAATTTCATTAGTATTTAGCATTTTCTTACACGCTACATTAAGTAATGATAACTGAGCAATATTAGTGCTTACAAAGAATTGAGATATATTAACAATTTTTGCACTAGTAACAATTATGCTTTATATTCTATTTGCACTTTCATCTATAGCATATACTGGATTTATCAAGATATTTGCTTTGTTTTATGAAAAAAGAAAACACTTTACAAAGAGAGGTAAATAATTTATGTTTAAGAAAAATAAAATGAAAAATAAAGAGCTTTTAGCATACTTAGAAAAAGCAAAAGTTTATCAATCAAAATTATTTGCTGACTTTGAAAGATTTAAAAGCAAACCGACTTATGTTTCAAATGAAAGTTTCTGAAATTCATTTTTAATTGAATACAACTTAACTGAAAAAGATTTAAAACCTTTAACAGACAGTATTCAAAAATGAATTAGCAGAAAAAATAATCTTTTATTAGATAAATTTGTTATCACCTGAACTATTGATTCAAAATTTAGTTTATATGATCAAATTCCTAAAACTGAACAAAAACAAAATGTTTCTGTATCAGATACAATACTTAGAAGCTCTGTTTCACAATTGAACTCAGACTTTAATGGATACATAAATAAATTAATTGAAGAGAATTACATTATCGAATTTATACCGAGTGTTCTTTTATTAAAAGAAAACAATGTTTATAAATTATTTATAGGTCCTGGAATTATTAATGAACAGTAAAACCATTGAATCAAAATATAATTCTCTTAAAAAGATTTATAAAATCGTTGAATCAAAGAAAAATATTACTTTAGTTAACTTACTTAGACTATCTAAACAAATTGGTTACTGTTTAGATAGAGCTAACTATTCAAAATTCATAATTGAGCAAATTATTGATAAATATTCAATCAATGATTTTGCTCTTAATAAAAAAAGTGACTTGCTTACTTTAGGTGGATTAAAAACACTTTGAATTTACATTACAGAAGAAGAAAAATATAGCACTAACTCATATCAAAAACATGAAAAGTACTTACTCCAAGCTATCAACAAATCTAACGATAGCATTATTGCTATCGGCCAAAAAGCAATTAAGTTTGCTAGTGACAACGGATTTAATATCTTATTTAGCTTCGAGAAAAATGAAGTTGATTACTTAAATGAACTACTTCCAAAAATCATTATTAACAACTTCAAAATTAATGATTATGCAAACTTAAACTTTGTAATTAATTCAACAAAGATTAAAGAAAAACATATTCAACTGCTTCCTGTAAATATGAATAATTTCACACTTAAACACCATCAACACAGTCAATTATTGAACTCAAATATCAACACTCATAAAATCTCACAAGATTTAAATGAGTTTATCGATTCAGAAACTGAGTCTTACTTAAACTTTGCTATTTCTTCACTTTTAACTGAGTCAGCTTTAATTTATGAAAAATATAAGTTAGTTGCTCATAATAGTACTCTTAATGATTTAGAAGAAAAAATCAAATTCCAAAAAAGACAATTCTTAAAAGTTAAAAGAGAAAAAGAAATTGAACAAATATCAATGCTTAGCAAGAAAAAAGACTTATTACACGAAATCAGAAAGGGGAACTAATGATTGATTTAACTTTAGTATCAGCTAAAAATGTTAAAAGACATCTTAAGATTTCTGAATTAAAAATCAATCATCAATTAAAAGATAGTTGACAAAAAGTTGAGAAAAACACAATCACAAGTCACAAAAAAGTTTTATGTTCACTTAAAACAAATTCAAAAGAATACTTTTTAATATTTGATTCATTATTTGTCCAAAGTAATGAAAACCAAATTGTCCTTTTCTACAATAATTCATTTGATACTTTTGCCCAAGATGACAAAAATAAAACCCAATTACATTCATTAAATAAAAAATACAAAGAAATTAAAAAAGAACTGCTAAAAACAAAATTTGCTTTATATGCTTCTAATGATATTGATTTAATCAACAGATTAGAAAAACTAAAAAGAAAAGCATTCAAGATTAAGGCTCAAATTTACTTTTCATTATTTGAAAACGAGGATTTATGAAAATAAGAAGATGACTTAAATTAGGGGCTATTTCTTCTTCATTAGTATTACCGCTTTCGGTTATTTCAGCAACTACAAATGAAAACGAAACAGCAAGTGATACAACTGAAACAGAAAAAGAACCTGTTGCTAATTTTCCTGAAACAAAGGAAATGCAAAAAAACATTTTCAATGAAAAATTACCATTAGTCCTTGAAGAGTTTATAAAAAAGCTTGAATTAGAAGTAGCAGATTATGAAAAGCAAAATTTAGCAGAACCAAATATTGAACATTTAAAAAGAATTACTTACTATAAAAAGTTTGTAAATTATTTAAAGACTCAAAAAGATCAAATAGTTTCAAATCCAATTGAAAATGGATTTAACATCATTTTCCCTAATTTACTTACAAATGAAACTTACAAATTAGGAGACATTACTTACTTTAAAAATGATTTTGGACCAGTTATGATTGGTGAAGCTGCACCAGATAACTACGAAAAAGTAAGTGCTATAGACACAGAAGGAACAGTCGCCATTCCTGAAGAAGCAAAATTAATTAACAATCAACTTACTCAAAGTGCGATTTTAAACCAAATAAATAGCTATATTGAATCGCTATCTTCATCTTGAAGAGATATTCTTTTAGAAAAAGAAGACTTTCCTAAATATGCAAAAGATGAAGAAGTTTTCAAGGTCTTAGATGACAATGCAAAATTAGATTTAAATGTACCTAAAGGTGTTGATTCTTGAGATGCTTATTTCTTATCAGTTCTTAATAAGAGAACAATGAAATTTGACATCGAGAAAAACAAAGAATTCAATGAAGTTGAAGAACCAACTCTTCCAATCTTACCTGAAGAAAAAATCGAAGAAGACCCAATTGTAGTTTCAGTTGCTGAAGAAAACGTTCCTAGACTTTCTCCAATACTTACAGGTGACTACATCAACACTTCAAATTCAGAATTAATTAGTTTAGTAAATTCACAAAATGCTAAATTCAATAATGAAGCAGTTTTCTTCTTTAATCCATTATTAAAATTACTTAAATACAACGTTACAGGCTTAAGAGAAGAAGGTGGTAAGTTAATTGCATCAATTACTTTAACAAATACATCAGATGAGAAACAAACATCTTATGAACGTGAAGTGACTAGATATTCAGATGCACAATATGCTCAATCAATGCAAGTTGTAAATAATGCAATCGAATCTTCGATGTTAGGTTACTATGATGCACTTGGAATTACCAAAGATTTAGTTTTTGAAAAACTTGGAAATAGAAGACTTCAAGAAATTGTCTTTGACCAAATCTTTGTTGCAGTAAAAATTATTAACAATCAACAATTCTCAAACATCATAAATGATGCAGTTGAATACTACAAGGATGTAACTTTTAAAAATGATAAAGGTGATTTAATCAACTTATCATTATCAGAAGACTCAAAAGATGCATTCACTAACTCTATTCACGCACAAACAATTAAAGGAAGAACCTACTTTAATTTATTGACAACTGCATATAAAGACTTATATAGCGAGTTTTCAAAACAAATTTCAGTACCTGAAATTAAATCAGTTATTGAAGCTAACTTAAATTCTTTTAATTTCACATTTAGCGATGTTAACGAAGCGCTATCAACTTTAAGAGACTTAATTTTAGACTTAGACAGAATTGAACAAGTAAGCACATTTAAAAATCAACAATTTCAAACTTTCAACGTAAAGTTAGAACAAGTTCAAAAACAATTCATTAATTTAGGTATCGTAACTCAAAATAAAAACATCACTAATGAAAGCGAAAACATCAGAGCACAATACCAAAAAGCTTACAATGAATTGATTCTTAAAGAAAATTTACAATCAACAAAAAACACAAACATTGTTTTAATTACAATCGGTACACTTATTACACTTTTATTAATTGGAACAATAATCATTAGCACTTTAAACAAAAAGAAAGCTAATTTAAAGTAAAGGAAGAACATGGAAAATAAATTATACATATCAGCCATTTATGACTATGTTGTTGAAATAAGTGGCCAAACAAATTACAAACAAAATGAAATTTACCATTTAAAAGATAACAAAGATGCTTTATTGATGGTAATTTCAGCAACAGAAGATCGTGCTTTTTGTTTAGTTAAACAAAATCCTGAAGAATATAAAATTGGTGCAGAAGTAATTAGAGCTAAAGTTGATACAAAAGTTAAGACTGCAAAAAACTACTTCGGAAAAATCATTGACATTAACGGTGACATTTTATTCCCTGAAGTTACTAAAGAAAAATTTGAATTCTATGAGCAACCTTCAGAAATCTTTAACGTTAATAACAACTTAATGTCTTATATGCCTCTTGATGAGCAATTAAAAACAGGTTACTCAGTAATTGACTTGCTGATTCCTGTTGGAAAAGGACAAAGAGAACTTATTATTGGTGATAGAAAAACTGGTAAAACATTTATTGCTTTAAACACAATCATTAACCAAAAAGACAAAAATGTTAAATGTATTTATGTTGCAATTGGACAAAAACAAAGCGAAATTGCAAATGTTTACAATTTACTTAAAGAACATGGTGCTGATGAATACACAATCATCTTAACTGCAAACAGTGATAAACCATATGAACAATATTTAGCTCCATATATTGCTATGGCTCACGCTGAAAATGTTTCTTATGAAGATGATGTTTTAATCGTGTTTGATGACTTAACAAAACACGCAAACATTTTCAGAGAAATTGCTTTATTAATCAACAAACCAGTTGGTAAAGAAGCATTCCCTGGTGATATGTTCTATGCACATGCTAGATTACTTGAGAGAAGCGGTAAATTCCACAATAGAAAATCAATTACCGCTCTTCCAATTATTCAAACAGTTGATAACGACATTACATCTTTAATTGCATCAAACGTTATTTCAATTACAGATGGGCAAATTGTTACAAACTCAGAATTATTTGCGCTTAATAAATATCCAGCTATCGATGTTAACTTATCAGTTTCACGTATTGGTAGTGGAGTTCAAAACAAATTAATGAACCAAAGTGCAAAAATTGTTGGTAAGTTATATAAATCATTCAAAAAACAAGCTAAACTACTTGCTGTTAAATACGACCTTAATGATGACATTAATTCACTTATGTTAGGAGGAATCCAAATTGAAAAAATGTTTAATCAAAAAGGCGTTTCATCATACGATGAAAAAGACATTTACTTAATTTCACGTATCATTCAATGAAACTTATTAAATAACTTATCTGATTTGCAAATTAATCAAGCAATCAAATTCATTATTGAATACGAAAAATATAATGCAACTTGCAAGAAAGTTGTTGAAGATTTAATTAACGATACAACTAAAGATCCTGAATTAGTTAAAAACTACTTTGCATTCTTACTTAACAAATATTCAAATAAATTCAATCTACAATGACAATTACCTGCTGCTAAAGAATTCTTAACTACTGATGAAAAACTAATGGAACAAATTCACAACAAAATCAAAAATGAATTAAAAGGAAGTAAATAATGAGCGCTAAAATAACAAAATTATGAAGTGACGTAATCGAAATTCAATTCAAAAATGAAAAGTTACCAGCTATTAATTCACTTCTTAAAAGTGATAATGGTTCATATTTATTAGTTAAAAGAATTCTTAATGAAAATACTTTATTAGCAGTTATTGTAGACTTAAAAGATAACTTATCAATCAATGATAAGATTGAAAAATTAAACCATTCATTTATGGTTCCTGTAGGAAACGAAGCAAAAGGACACATTTACGATGTGCTTGGAAATAACTTAAGCTCACCTCAAACAAAAGTTACAAAAACAGTTGAAATGGATTCAACAATTGTAACAAACACAAACTACGAAAAAAGAGCACAGCTTTTAACAACAGGTATTAAAGCTATTGACTTTTTCGTTCCTATTTTAGATGGAGATAAAATCGGTATCTTTGGTGGAGCCGGAGTTGGTAAAACTGTTTTAATGAAGGAAATTATTTTCAACCTATCAAAACAAAAAACTAACACATCAGCCATCTTCATCGGTTCAGGAGAACGTTCAAGAGAAGCTATTGAGTTATACAATGATTTAACTGAATCTAACTTAATGCAAAATTCAACAATGTACATTTCAAGAATGAATGAAAACCCAGGTTCAAGAATGAGTATTGTACCAGTTGGAATTACTGCTGCTGAATACTTAAGAGACAACAATAAAGAAAACGTTTTATTATTCATTGACAACATTTTCCGTTTCTTACAAGCTGGAAATGAAGTTGCTGCATCACTTGATAAAAAACCATCAATTGGTGGCTATCAAGCAACTTTAAACACTGAAATTTCACAAGCTGAAGAAAGACTTTATACAAATGAAAATGGTTCAATTACATCATTCCAAACAGTCTTCTTACCAATGGATGATTTATCTGACCCATCAGCTGTTGCTGTATTTAACCACTTAAACTCTTCACTTGTGCTTTCGCGTGAAATTAGTGCTAAAAACATTTTCCCTGCTTTTGATCCGTTAGTTTCTTCATCAAACAACGTAAATCCTGAAATTATTGGTTCAAAACACTATCAAGCTATTTTAGACACAAAATACATCTTACAAAGATATAAAGAAATTGAAGATGTTATGCTTATTTTAGGATTTGATGAGTTAGATGACGAATCAAAAACAATCGTTAAAAAAGCATTACAGTTACAAAACTTCTTCTCACAAAACTTCTTTATGACTGAACATTTCACATTAAGAAAAGGGGTTTTTGTACCTTTAGATCAAACTGTAGATTCAGTTGTTAGAATTATTAATGGTGAATTTATTGATGTAAATCCAGAAAAATTCGCTTACATTGGTTCAGTAAACGACCTTAAAAAATAATCAAATTTGCAAGCTACTTTTAGCTTGCTTTTTTTATTGATTTCAAGCTCAAAATTTATTTTATTTTTTTAATAATATAAAAGTGTTAATTTAGTATATTTAAAAATAATAAAAAGGACAAATTTATGACTAGTAAAACTTCAAAAAGAAATAAAAAGATTATTATACTTTTAGCATTCACAGGAGTACTTGGAGCAGTAACTGCACCTGCTGTGTATTTTGGTCTAAAATACACAAATAAAACTGAAGAAACTGTAAAAGTGATATTAAGAAACGCTTATACCAGGGATGAAGAACCTGAAACTCTTAAGAGTATTGCAAAAAAAATCAATGGTAAATGAGAAATCACTAATCCTGATCCGGAAAACTATGTTTTATTGAATAAATACGGGAGAGTGGTTGATAAATTGATAAGAGATGAAGCTCCAATATCAAATGAATTTATTAAAATATGACCTAAAAATTATGATGTACAAGTTTCAATATCAAGAAATGAATTCGACCATGACTGACAAGATATTAAAGATTTCGAAATTCAAGTTAATTATCAAGATGATGAAACAAGAATTAGTGAACTTATTAAACAGAAATTACCAAGCGACGTTAAAGTTTCATCAATTTCAGGTGTAACTCTTTGAGCTTCAGAAATTCAAATTGAAATTATTGAAAATAGAAAAACTATAACAATTTACTTTAATGATTCGCATGGTGTTATTGAAAAAAGAGTGGAAAGAATTCCTGTCGAAGAAAATTCAATTGTTATAAGTTCAGATTTAGTTCCTAATGATTATGTTCTAGTCGATTCAAACAAACAAATCTTAGATAGTGTTACAGTAAATGAAATCACAAATAATACTATTAACTTAACTGTGCTCCCTAAAAACTATGAAGTTAGAGTTCATATTGATCAAAATAACTCTCATAGAGATGATATTTCTGACTTTAGTATTTTAGTTAATTATCAAGATGATGAAACCAGGGTCAAAGAATTAATACAGCAACATCTTCCTGTAGATGTTAAAGTTAGTTCAATTAGTGATGTTAAACCTTGAGTTGAGATATTTAACGTTAATATCGTTGAAAACAGAAAAACTGCAACAATTAATTTTGTTGATGCTAATGGTTCTGTTATTGGTACAACAACACAAAGAATAAATATGGATGAGAATCAATTAACTGTCTACAGCAATATGGTTCCTGATTCTTATGTTTTAGTTAATTCGAATAAAGAAGTAATTGAAAGTGAAGTCATAGAGCAAATAGTAGATAATTCAGTTAATGTTTTGGTTCTTCCTAAAAACTATAATGCACAAGTTAAAATAGTCAAAAACGAGTCTCATAAACAAGATATTCCAGATTTCGAAATTCAAGTTAATTATCAAGATGATGAAACAAGAATTAGTGAACTTATTAAACAAAAATTACCAAGTGATGTTAAAGTTTCATCAATTTCAGGTGTAACTCCTTGAACTTCAGAAATTCAAATTGAAATTGTTGAAAATAGAAAAACAATAACAATTAACTTTAAGGATTTAAACAACGATATTGTAAAAATTACAACTCAAAAAATTAATATGGATGAAACTTCAATTACAGTTTCAAATTTATTAATTCCAGATGGTTATGTATTAACAAATTCAAATAAACAAGTTGTAGATAGCGTAACAATAAATCAAATTGAAAATGATACTGTTGACGTTAAAGTTTTACCTCAAAACTATAGTGTGCAAGTCGTGATAGCTAATAATGAATCACATAGACAAGATATTAATAACTTTAACATTGATGTTAATTATCAAGATGATGAAACAAAAATTAAAGACCTTATTACTCAACAATTACCTACAGATGTAAAAATTAAATCAGTTTCAGGAATTGAACCTTGAGCTACATCAATAAATCTTGATATTATTGAAAACAGAAAAACGATAACAATTCATTTCAAAGATTTAGATAATAATTTAGTTTCATTGACTACTCAAAAAATTAATATGGATGAAAACTCAATTACTATTGAAAGTAATTTAGTTCCTAACTCATATGTCTTAATCGATTCTAATAAAGAGGTTATTCAATCGGTAACAATTGACCAAATTCAAAATAATGAAGTTAATGTAGTGATAGCCCCACAAAGTTATACAGTTTTAATTAATATTGTTCAAAACAATACAAGTGATCAAATTGATAATTTTGATGTTCAAGCTACTGCTCAAGATACAAAAGATAATTTAATTGAGTTAATTAGAAATCAATTAGATTCTAAATACTTATTTGAGTTAAGTGGTGAGTGAAATAAATTTGATAAAGTCGCAAACATAATTGTTAATGCTGCTCAATCTGCTGAAAGTAAAGATGATTATGTTGCATACATAAGAGAAAATTTAAATTCATTAAATAAAGTAAAACAAAATGAAACATTATTTGGTTCAGATCAAATTACAAACTTTGATTTATCCACTTTAGATGATTATGAAAATAAATCATTAGATGAATTAAAAACTCTTAAAAATGAAGTAGAAAATATTCTTAATGTTGCTAATACAATTGCAACAGAAAAAGTTAATGATGCATTTGAACAAATTGTTCAAATCACTAACAATCCAGATAATTCTAAGTACTACTTAAAAGATTTCATAGCTGATAAAGAAAACTTATCATACAAATTTGAGCATGACACAGATAAAGTTGAATTCTTTATTTCTAGATTAGATGAAATTAATCAAATTAAAGCTAATATTAATGAAAGAATTGATAAAGGTAATTTACTAAATTACTTAACAACAAACATGCAATATGCAACATATTTAGTATTAAATTGTCTAAATAATGCTGATGATGGATACGCAGATTATGTAATTGGTCCTAGAAAACTATTTGAAGGATCATTTAAATTGTTATCTAGTGATAACACATCTAAATATCAAACTCTTTCAATTCGTGATTTAAAACCTTTATTTGATTCAGGTCTAATCACACTTCAATACAAAACTCGTTTAAGAGGACGCAATAATGATCCTTACATTAGATTAGATAAAAGTTCAATTGATTATGATAATGAAATTGTTACATTTGAATATAATCACGATGACAATGAAGAGAGGCTTCTTAAATTAGAAATTTTAAATAATCAAGGAAACTATCCTTATTTAGCAACAACATTTGTTAAAGAAGATAAAAGCCCAATAGCAAACTATTGAGTTAAAACAGGTGTAGTTCCTGATTTAACACCTGCTGCTTCAACTATTGTTCCTAATTCACTTGATGATTATTGATTATTTCCTAGAAAATATGAAATCAAATATAAAGAAAGATTTTTACAAGATGGAACAAATAATGTGAATAAGAACCGATTAAATAATGTAATTAACAGCTATGCAAATCGTTTTTGAAATTACAAGATTTCTGACGGCACAGCATTTAATTATCAAAACGCTTTATGAGTTGCATTGCTTCAAGCATTTGTTAAAACAAATATAACAAGTGATAAGTTTAATATTGATAAAAATACATCGGTCTTCACAAAAACATTTACAGAAGACAACTCATTTACATTTGTTTTAAACGCAACTGCATCTAAAAACTCTTCAACAAGAGATTTTGCAAACATTGGTGGAGCATTCTTTGAACAATTAATTGACTCATCAACTGCAAGACACATTGATTTTGTAACTGGAGACAAAATTAGACTTGAATTTGATTTAGATAATTCACGTTCTTGACATCCAAGTATTCCAGGAAATACATTACCATCAGTTATTTCAAATAACTTAGGAGACTTTTCAAAAACTGCAAAAGCTTACAATTTTAATGGTTACTTCCCAATTAATGCAAGTTACTATGGAGATTTAAGACTTAAACTTTATGTAAATGATAATCTCATTTGAAATGCTTCTACATTAGATGGAACACAAAGTCATATTCTTCCAATCTTTGTATTAGATAAATGAGATATTCAAGAATCAGATAGAAAATACGTTTTAGTATATACAGCTGGTTCAAAAGTAGCAATAGGATAATAATGTGCAAAAAACATTCAACTTTATTAAGAAGTTGTAATATTCGATATTTATGATTCAATCACAGGCTTTTTGCTTGTGATTTTTTATAAGAAAAAAGAAAAAACCATATCAAAGATATGGCTGTTCTTTATTGTAGTTGAAACTTATAAGTGGTATATATCAGAATTCTTCAGTTTGATTAGATATTGAAAATTTATGTATTTTACTTACTTTTATAAAAATTAATGAAATAGAGTCAATCTTTCAAAAGCATAAAAAAAGCAAGCTTCTAGCTTGCGAATTTGTCTTAATTTTCGAATTCAAATTGTGATGTATATAGTTGATGGTAGAAACCTTTTTTATCTAACAACTCTTTGTGTGTTCCTTTTTCAATAATAAGTCCATTATTAACAACTATAATAACATCAGCATTTTTAATTGTACTTAAACGGTGGGCGATAACAAATGTTGTTTTATTTTTCATTAACTCTCACATAGCTTTTTGAACGATTTGTTCTGTTGCTGAATCAATGTTTGAAGTGGCCTCATCTAAAATAAGTAAGTTTTTATTCGAAAGAATTGCTCTAGTCAATGAAAGAAGTTGTCTTTGACCTTGTGATAAGTTAGCACCATTGTTTTCGATCATTGTATCATAACCTTGAGGCATATTCATAATAAAATGATGGGCATGTGTCATTTCAGCCGCTTGAATGATTTGTTCATCAGTTGCATTTGGATTCGTCATTTTAAGGTTATCTTTAATTGATTCATTAAATAAGAATGAATCTTGAAGCACAATTGTCATATGATCTCTTAATTTATCTGTTTTGATGTTTCTAAGTTCATTTCCATCAATTTTAATCGAACCCTTAGTGTAATCATAATATTTAGATAAAAGAGAAATGATTGTAGTTTTACCAGCACCAGTTGGACCAACAATTGCAACAACTTGACCTGGTTTAATATTGAAAGAAGCTGCTTTTAGTTGGTATTCTAACTTGTCTGGATTGTATTTGAAATATACATTATCAAATTGAACGTGTCCTTTAATTGAGTTAATATCAATTGTTTGATTTGATGTATCAGGTTCAGAAATTTCTAAAAGTTTGAAAATTCTTGATGAAGATGCAATTCCAATTTGTGCATTAAATGCACTTGATAAGATGTTTTGGAATGGACCCATAAAGTTTCAGTTAAGGGAAATGAATAAGATAATAAATGCAGGTGTTGCATTTCCGTTTTGGTCAACTCCAAGTCCGATTAAGTTTCAAACAGGTATTTGTTTGAAATAAAAGATTGCAGCAAGACCTGAGATAAGTAAGATAACAAAGTTTGCTATAAGTGTATATCAGATATCAAATGATTTAGCAATTACATCACCTTTGTAAGCACTTTTTCTAATATCGTATGTGATTTTTTCAAGTTCACTATAAACATATGCTTGTCTATCAAATGAGTTAGTTACTTTTGTATTCGTTAACATTTCTTCAACAAAAGCGTTAAGTCTCCCGAATGAGTTTTGCACTTTAACAAAGTAAGGTTGTGATTTTTTAATTAGTAAGAAAACTAATCCAAATAAAATCAATGTAACAGGTAAAACAATTAATGTAAGAAGTGATGAAACTAACATAAGTACAATGATTGTTATACAAATGTTGAATATACTTGTTACAACTTGCGTCATCATTTGGAATAATGAGTTAGCTGTATTGTTAACATCAACAATTAAAGTTGATATCAAGTCTCCTGTTTTGTTTTTATCATAAAAACTAACAGACATTTTTAATATCTTTTCAAGCAGTTCTTTTCTAAGTGTTGCACCAGCTTCAAAAGATAGTTTGATATATAACCTTTGCTCTACATATCTGCAAATACCGTACAAGATAAATGTAAGTGTAAGTGCAGATAGCATTAATATAAAGTTGGTTAAATTAAATTTATCAGGGTAAGTTATTTGTGAATTAAGATAAGGTTCAAAGAAAATTTGTACGATTATTCCAATTAAGAAACTACCAATGATATAGAAAATAGAGTTGAGTAATGAAAATAAAAGAGCAACAAATAATATTTTTTTACTTCTACAAAAGTAGGAAAGTAATTGTTTAAGTGTTTTAAACACTTTAACTTGCTCATTAGCTTGTAAATCTTGAGCTATTTCTTTTTGTTCTTCTCTTAAATCAGACATATTTGCTTCTCCTTTCTATTGATCTAATTGGTTAGTTGCTACATCTTTATATCATTGACAAGATTTAAGTAATTGTTCGTGAGTTCCTTGGTCAAGAATTTTTCCATCTTCAAGAACTAAAATATTATCAGCGTGTTTGATTGAGTTAATTTTCTGAGAAATGATAATTGTTGTACAAGAGTAATTTTCTTTAATATTTTTAATAAGTTGCTTTGTGGTTAAGTTATCAAGAGCAGAAGTTGAGTCATCTAAAATTAAGATTTTAGGGTCAATAATTAAACTTCTTGCAATTGAGATTCTTTGCTTTTGACCACCACTTAAGTTTTTACCTTTTTGTTCGACTTTGTGATTTTCTCTATCCTCGAATGTTTGGATAAAGTTTCTTGCACAAGATGCTGCAAGAGCTTTTTGAAGTTCTTCATTAGTTGCATCGGGTTTAGCGAATAAAACGTTTGATTTAATTGTTCCTGAATATAAAAGTGCATCTTGGTAAACAATAGCTACGTTCTTGTGTAAGTTATGTGTGTTGATGTCTCTGACTTCAATACCATTAATTAAGATATTCCCGTTTTCTTGAGTGTATTTCATATTGTTAACAAGTAAGTTAACAATTGTACTTTTACCTGAACCAGTTGGTCCGATAATTCCTAAAGTTTTACCACCTTGAATTTTGAAGTTAATGTTTTTAATTGCATAATCTTCAGCTGTATAAAAGTATTTGAAGTTAACATTTTTAAATTCAACCGAATAATCAGTTACATCATTAGTTTGTGAAATTATTTTTCCATTTGGAACAAATAAATCATCATATTTAGCATCTAAGACTTGAACTATTCTACCTGAACTAATTTTTGCTCTAAACATAGAACCTAAGAATTGTGAGAATAAAATAATTCCACCAGCTATAACAAATTCATATTCGATGAATACATTAATCTTTGCGATAAACTCACCGTCAATTCTTGGGTTTTGGTCCAATTTAACTTTTCCTATTGCGTAAATTAAGACAACAATAAAGTTAACAATTCCAAAGAATGCAGGTGTTCCAATTGCAAAGAATTTAAAAATATTCTTTTCAGTTTTCACTCATTGATTATTAGCGTAATTGAATTTCCTTTTTTGTTGTTCTTGTAAATTATTTGCCTTTATAAATCTAGCACCATTTACAGTTTCGTCAACTTCTTTTGTAATTGCATCAAGATTTTTTCTATTTTGTTTAAGTTTAGGGTTTACCTTAATGAATATAAATACCATAACAAAAAGAAGTAAAGGTATAACAGCTAAAATCGAGTAAGTGAATTCTAAATCTGTTGCAAAAGCAAATACTAATCCAACAATAATAAATAATGGAGCTTTAACAAGTGATGTCGATGCACCGACTAAGAAATCTCAAAAGACAGCAACATCATCATTAATTCTTGTTATTAAACTTTCGGTTGTTAAATTAGAAATATCTTTAAGACTAAGTTTTTGATATTTAGCAAATAAAGCATTTCTATAAAAGTTCGAAGCTCTCTCGCCGGCTCCGATGATTATCATAGTTGAAGCTATAGCAGTTATTGCTGTAAGTGCGAGTAATACTAAGATTGAAATTAATAAGAATACAAATGCATTAGTTCAGCTTGATGATTCATACAATTGTAAGTTCTTAAAAATTGTAATCGTGTATATTTCTTGACTACCTTTTGTAAGTAAAGGCAAGAATTGACTAAGCACAATTGGCAAAATCATTGTGCAAGCAACATTTAAAATAACAATGATGATACCAATAAAAAATCTCATTTTAATGTTAAATGGCAAAATTTTAAACATCTTATACATAACTTACTCCTTTCATTAATTTGCCCTATATATAATGCATACATTATATATATTTTTAATTTTTATATCTTCAATTATTTATAAGGGTCAAAAAAAGTATAAAAAAAATGGCGATCACGAGAGGATTCGAACCTCCGACCACAAGCTTAGAAGGCTCGTGCTCTATCCAGCTGAGCTACGCGACCACGCTAAAACTATTTTACATTATTTTTGTTAATTCAAAGAATAAAAATTTAATTTTATTTATTAAATTAAGATCATAAGAAAAACAAAATAAATCTAGTTGTCTTTCTTATTTTTATATAATGATACTATGAAAATAATTAGAACAATAAAAGAGAATTTTTCTTCTCTAACAACAAGACAAAAAATATCATTCTTTTTAGCAATTGGTATTGTATTTGTTGTCATATTAGCAACGCTAATAAACTGACATTTAACTTCAACAAGAATTTCACAAGAATTAACAACTTTGTCAGATGAAGCTAAATCTGAAATCCTAAATACATCAAGTATTCACGGATACAAAATGCTTCAATCATTTTGAAGAGTTAATTTAACATTTACGTGACTTAGTAATACATTTTTAGCAATATCTGCAGTTATATTTGTATTAAAAATGAAAAATCATAAAGCACAACAAACTTTCTTCTTGTCAATTATTTACATTTCAATTACATTCTTAATATATTGAACATTAATCTTTGTGCCTGAATTAAAAGAATTTAAACCACTTTACTTTTTTAACACATTCATAATTCACGCAGTGTCACCAATTTTAGGATTTGTGATTTTAATCATAAATCGTAAAGAAATTCAAATTTCAAAGAAAACTGTTTATTTAAGCATTATAACAATGTTAGGTTACTACTTCTTTGCTTTAATCACATTCTTCATGTCAACACCAATTTATGATCAATTTAAAGATGTTGAGCTTAAGAATGGAAATAGATTGACAAAAGAACTTGATATGACTATATATGGTTTCTTAAACTTCCGTGAACCTTTATTTTATAAAGGTGGAAATGTAGCTATTGTGTGTCTATTAAACTTTGTTATTTTTGGAGTCGGATTTATTTTAACTCCATCAATCGGTTATTTATGAGTGAAAGCATTGAGAATTAAATTTGCAACCAAAAAGACTGACAAAGTAGAATGAATTAGACGTTAACAGAGCCTGAAACATCACAAATTTATATGTGGTGTTTTTATTTTTAATGCAAAAATTTTGGCTTTGTTAATTAAATCATCAATTGTCATGGTAATAGCAGCATCATCTTCGAATTTATATAGTGTTGTTTTGTCTATATC
Source organism: Mycoplasma sp. 4463 (assembly GCF_048381515.1). Classification (NCBI taxonomy): domain Bacteria; kingdom Bacillati; phylum Mycoplasmatota; class Mollicutes; order Mycoplasmatales; family Mycoplasmataceae; genus Mycoplasma; species Mycoplasma sp. 4463. The sequence goes on along the minus strand of NZ_JBLWID010000003.1, from coordinate 1,509 downwards.
AGTAAATGCAAGTTAAGCAACATAGTCTGCAACTGAAGCAAATGTTTTGTAAAATCTACATTCATTTTTAAATAAATATTTAGTATAAAACATATAATTAAGTACTTACATACTCAGGGTCTAATTGTGAATGTTTTTGTTCTTCAAGTCAATATACAAATGTATTAATAACTTTGTTAATATGATTAAAAACTGGATTGAGTTTATCTAATGTTTCTTAGGCTTGCCTTGGCGTTTTTATCCCCATAAAATGATAATCTATGTGTTGCTCTTTGGATAAGTTCTGAGATAGTATTACCATCAAATGTTTTATTATCTACCACAAAGTTTTTGTATCTTAATTTTGTAAAATTCTCAAAGTTTAATTAATCAATATTTGTCAATTTGTTTTTAATAACTTCTCCTTTATTACTGTTATCATCTGGATTGTCCGGTGTATTATTAGTATTTTTAATTGATTGTGTATTATTGCAAGCAATTGTGCTAATTGCACTAACTGCTCCCATTGGTGCAAGTAAAGTTAATAAAAATTTTTTTATAATAAATCTATTTTTTAAACCTGTAAGGTTAAGTCATAAGTATTTTTGTTATTTATAAAATGGTTAAAATTTCATATACGAAACATAAAAAAATTCGCAGCATCCTAATTCATTAGTAATGATCAGTTGATTTATAGAAAAAAATGAAACAAAAATAGAGAACATTTTATTGTTCTCAATTTTTGATATTAAGTTTATAAATTTTTATATTAATATTGTTTTTTAGCAATGGCTATAATTGAACCGATGAAAGAAAGAAGTATTAAGAGTGGTGGTAAACATACACCGATAATATATAAGATCATCGTAGCTTTATTACATTGAGAGATTCTAACTGCACCCACAATGCATGTAATAAATAGAGCAAACCCTATTCCAAGAGCAGGCATAACACTTATGATGCTGATAATTACGGAAATGATTGCTAACGTGTCTCTATTTGTAATAACTTTGCTTAACATTACAGGAGTTAAAGAAGCTACTATAAAATATATTGAAGCAAATACCGTTGTTAAAATTGATAAAACTAATATTGGAACTGATAAAAATTTCTTTTGCATATTGAAGTAATCCTTTTTATAAAGTTTGCTTAAATCAAAACTTTTAGATTTGGAAGGAGTAAAACTAATTTTTTATTATTGAACTACTTAAAACATTGAACTAAATCACATGCATCTATCTTTAAATTATAATAAATATTGAATTTAATAATCATACACAAGTGAAAGAAATCACTGATTATTGTATTTTAGAACTTACTTTTCAAACATTACATTATGCAATTTATAATGAAGTTGTTATTTTTTAATTACTGTTATTGTTAGATATCACTATCATTATAAAAATGAATAAATGAAACATTAACAAAGATAAATGGTAATTTACTGTAAGTAATAAAATGGAAAAATCTTGGTATTATGATGGATATTAGGATATTATTTTTTAAATAGTTTTATTCCTCCATTACTTA